>NZ_JBEOPS010000009.1:0-219052 GCF_040310305.1 Pseudomonas sp. HY13-MNA-CIBAN-0226 | reverse complement strand
TAGGTCATCGTCAAGATTAAATTCCGAAACCCCTATCTGCGTATGCAGGTAGGGGTTTTGTTTTTGTCCGCAGGAAAGTTCAGGCCTTCGTGTTTCTATGCAATCGCTCGGTGCATGGCTATCATGCGGGCCTCATTGTGAGGCGAGACTTGCATGCTGACGTTGTTGAAGCTTCTTAAGGATGGCCGGTTCCATTCTGGCCAGGCCCTTGGCATCGCCCTGGGTGTCAGTCGTAGTGCGGTTTGGAAACAGCTCCAGCTCCTGGAAGCTGAGTTGGGCTTATCCATCCACAAAGTGCGCGGTCGCGGTTATCAACTGGCTGCGCCATTGACGCTGCTCGACCCTGTCAGCATCCGCGAGGCGGCTCCTTCCTGCGAATGGCCCACCCTGGTCTTTGACTCCATAGACTCGACAAATGCCGAGGCCTTGCGCGCGATCGAGCGTGGCCAGGCCGCACCATTCCTGGTGGTTGCCGAACGGCAGACGGCCGGGCGAGGGCGTCGCGGACGCAAGTGGGTCAGCCCTTTTGCCGAAAACGTCTATTACAGCCTTGTGTTGCGCATCGACGGTGGAATGCGGCAGCTGGAAGGACTCAGTCTGGTTGTAGGCCTGGCAGTGATGCAGGCCCTGCGTGAGCTCGGAGTTTCGGCTGCAGGTCTTAAATGGCCAAACGACGTATTGGTCGGGCAGAAAAAAATCGCCGGCATACTTCTGGAGCTGGTGGGCGATCCCGCTGACGTATGCCACGTAGTGCTAGGCGTTGGAATCAATGTAAACATGCAGATGACTGATGAGGTTGATCAGCAATGGACGTCGATGCGTCTCGAGACCGGCAAGGTGTTCGATCGCAACCATCTCGTCGCAGCCCTGGGTTTGAAGCTGCAGGGTTATTTGCACCGTCATCAGACCGATGGGTTTGCTGCCATCCAGTCGGAGTGGGAGCAGAATCATCTGTGGCAGGGGCGCGCCGTATCGCTGATTGCCGGGGTCAACCAGATAGATGGCGAAGTGCTGGGTATCGATAAACAAGGTGCTTTGCGCTTGAAGGTGGGTGGTGTGGAAAAAGTCTTTAGCGGTGGTGAGCTCAGCCTGAGGTTGCGTGATGATTCTTGAGCTCGACTGCGGAAACAGTTTTATCAAATGGCGCGTGCTGGGTGTGGGCGGCGGTATGACGGTGGGAGAGGGGGTCGTTGACTCGGATCTGGCGTTGCTCGAGAGCCTGAATGCCATCGTGAGCCTGTCATTGACCTATTGCCGGCTGGTAAGCGTCAGGACCACCGAAGAAACCGGTGCATTGACCGCCTTGCTCAAGAGTGCTTATGGCGTGTCAGTTGCCTGCGCTGCGCCCTCTCGCGAAATGTCTGGTGTTCGTAACGGCTATGAAGAATACGAGCGCTTGGGGCTCGACCGTTGGCTGGCGATGCTGGGTGGATTCCATCTGGCGTCGGGCTCGTGTCTTGTGCTCGACTTCGGTACAGCCGTTACCGCTGACTTTATAGACAGCGACGGCGAGCATCTCGGTGGCTTCATCTGTCCGGGGATGCCCTTGATGCGCAATCAGCTGCGCACCCACACGCGCAAGATACGGTATGGCGACATCGCAGCCGAGCGCGCGCTGGAAAGCCTTGCTCCTGGTCGCACCACCGTCGAAGCGGTAGAGCGCGGCTGTTCGTTGATGCTCAGGGGATTCGTGCTTACGCAATTGGAGATGGCGCGCAGTTACTGGGGTGAAGACTTTGTGGTTTTTCTCACGGGTGGGGACGCAAGTCTTGTCTCGGGCGTCGTCCCTGAAGCCCGCGTGGTTCCAGATCTGGTGTTTGTGGGCCTGGCGATGGCGTGCCCTTTGAGTTGAGGTATTTATGCGTTGGTTGTTCCTGCTACTGCTAGTGCTCAATGTTTTCTATTACATCTGGCATCAACAAGAAGCCCCCTTGCGCGCCAAGGATGTGACGCCTTTGAGCCTGTATCGTGGTTCGCAGCAGGATATTCGCCTGCTGAGCGAATCCACCGATGCCGCGCGGGACAAGGCCAAGGCTGTTCAGCCTGATAGCGGGTGCCTGTATGTAGGCGGCTATTTGCGGCAGGACGTGGCTCAGGCCGTCGAGCGAAGATTGACTGGCATGGAGATCAAGTTCCAGGCCTTGCCGCGCGACCTCCCGGATGCGCCTGGTTACTGGGTGCGGATCGCACCTGAAAGCCGACGCTGGCTGGATGATGTGCAGTTGCAAAACCTTTCCAGAGAATTCAATGAGTTAAAACATAAAATAATGCCGTGCGAGGGGGTTGCACAGGCGGATTAGTTTGCATAGAATGGCGCCCGCTTCGCAGTGAAGACCTTTAAAGGTCAACGCAGCGGAACGAGGTCAACGCAGCTAACCTCAGGTTTTTAATGAGAAAATGCTTGACAGAAGGCTGGCATGATATAGAATGCCGGCTCGCTTAGGAGGGGTTCCCGAGCGGCCAAAGGGATCAGACTGTAAATCTGACGTCTACGACTTCGAAGGTTCGAATCCTTCCCCCTCCACCATTTTTAGCGAGAGTTGCAAGCTCGCGGGTATAGTTTAGTGGTAGAACCTCAGCCTTCCAAGCTGATGATGCGGGTTCGATTCCCGCTACCCGCTCCACGTTTGCAGATCTTGCACAGTGTTACGCTCTTGTAGCTCAGTTGGTAGAGCACACCCTTGGTAAGGGTGAGGTCAGCGGTTCAAATCCGCTCAAGAGCTCCATATAACAAGGCAGATATGAAAATATCTGCCTTTGTTTTAATGGCTTGTTTGACTTGTAACATTCTTCTCCTGAGGGTGATTTCGATGGCTAAGGAAAAGTTCGAACGTAATAAGCCGCACGTCAACGTAGGCACCATTGGTCACGTCGATCACGGCAAAACTACTCTGACTGCAGCCTTGACCCGCGTCTGCTCCGAAGTGTTCGGTTCGGCAAAGGTTGACTTCGACAAGATCGATAGCGCCCCAGAAGAAAAAGCTCGTGGTATTACCATCAACACCGCTCACGTTGAGTACGATTCGGCCGTGCGTCACTACGCACACGTTGACTGCCCTGGTCACGCCGACTACGTAAAAAACATGATCACCGGTGCTGCACAGATGGATGGTGCGATTCTGGTTTGCTCGGCCGCTGATGGTCCGATGCCGCAAACCCGTGAGCACATTCTCCTGTCGCGCCAGGTAGGCGTTCCGTACATCGTTGTCTTCCTGAACAAGGCTGACATGGTAGATGATGCGGAGCTGCTTGAGTTGGTTGAAATGGAAGTGCGAGACCTGTTGAGCACCTACGATTTCCCAGGTGATGACACTCCAATCATCATTGGTTCGGCGCTGATGGCGTTGAATGGTCAAGACGACAACGAGATGGGCACCACTGCCGTCAAGAAGCTGGTCGAGACTCTGGATAGCTACATTCCGCAGCCTGAGCGTGCTATTGATAAGCCGTTCCTGATGCCGATCGAGGACGTGTTCTCGATCTCCGGTCGCGGTACTGTTGTGACTGGTCGTGTTGAGCGTGGCATTGTTCGCATCCAGGAAGAAGTTGAGATCGTTGGTCTGCGTGACACGGTCAAGACTACGTGCACGGGTGTAGAGATGTTTCGCAAGCTGCTCGACGAAGGTCGTGCAGGTGAGAACTGCGGCGTATTGCTGCGTGGTACCAAGCGTGATGATGTTGAGCGTGGCCAGGTATTGGTCAAGCCCGGCACCGTCAAGCCGCATACCAAGTTCACAGCTGAAGTTTATGTTCTGAGCAAGGAAGAAGGTGGTCGTCATACGCCGTTCTTCAAAGGCTACCGTCCACAGTTCTACTTCCGTACGACTGATGTGACTGGTAACTGCGAGCTGCCAGAAGGAGTTGAGATGGTTATGCCGGGTGATAACGTTCAGATGACCGTTACCCTGATCAAAACCATCGCGATGGAAGATGGTCTGCGTTTCGCTATTCGTGAGGGCGGTCGTACCGTCGGCGCGGGTGTCGTGGCAAAAGTCATCGAGTAAGTTGTTGTAATGTCTTTTTCAGGCCGGCATAATGGTCGGCCTGATTTTGTTTTAGGTCAGTAGCTCAATTGGCAGAGCGACGGTCTCCAAAACCGTAGGTTGGGGGTTCGATTCCCTCCTGACCTGCCAGATTCACTTGGTGGGTTTGGCTTTCTTTTCACAGGATCTTCATAGATGACTCCTAAAGCTGAAGCTCAAGGCTCTCGCTTCGATCTGCTCAAGTGGCTAGTAGTAGTCGCTTTGGTGGTTGTTGGCGTTGTTGGCAATCAGTATTACTCTGCTTCGCCGATCCTGTACCGCGTACTGGCACTGCTTGCCATTGCTGCTGTAGCTGCCTTTGTAGGCCTGCAGACAGCTAAGGGCAAGTCTTTCTTTGTACTGGTAAAGGAAGCTCGCACTGAGATTCGTAAAGTCGTATGGCCAACTCGCCAAGAAACCACGCAGACCACGTTGATCGTAGTGGCTGTTGTTCTGGTTATGGCGTTGCTGTTGTGGGGTCTTGATTCCCTGCTCGGCTGGCTTGTTTCCTTGATTGTCGGCTAAGGGTGTCCCGTGGCTAAGCGTTGGTACGTTGTGCATGCTTACTCCGGTTACGAGAAGCATGTCATGCGCTCGTTGGTAGAGCGCGTAAAGCTGGCTGGCATGGAAGATGGCTTCGGCGAAATTCTGGTTCCCACTGAAGAAGTGGTTGAAATGCGTAATGGCCAGAAACGCAAAAGCGAGCGCAAGTTCTTCCCAGGTTATGTGCTGGTCCAGATGGACATGAACGAGGGTACTTGGCACTTGGTCAAGGATACTCCTCGGGTGATGGGTTTCATCGGCGGTACTGCTGATAAACCTGCGCCGATCACCGATAAAGAGGCAGAAGCGATTCTGCGTCGCGTTGCTGATGGTAGCGACAAGCCGAAGCCGAAGACGTTGTTCGAGCCAGGCGAGTCGGTACGGGTCAACGACGGGCCGTTTGCTGATTTTACTGGCACGGTCGAAGAAGTTAACTACGAAAAGAGCCGGATCCAAGTGGCAGTGCTCATTTTCGGTCGCTCTACTCCGGTAGAGCTAGAGTTCAGCCAGGTCGAAAAGGTCTAGCTGGGCAAGCATCCCAACCCCGCAGCCTTAGGCTGTGGGGTTTTGTCGTCACTGGGATAAACGCGCAAGTAACCGGGGAGCCTTTCGAGGCGTTTGAACCCGTAATTGGAGTGCCTCATGGCCAAGAAGATTACCGCTTACATCAAGCTGCAAGTGAAGGCCGCTCAGGCTAACCCAAGCCCACCTGTTGGTCCTGCACTGGGTCAGCACGGCGTGAACATCATGGAATTCTGCAAAGCTTTCAACGCCCGTACCCAGGGTATTGAGCCAGGCCTGCCGACTCCAGTGATCATCACTGTCTACAGCGACCGTAGCTTCACTTTCGAAACCAAATCCACTCCTGCTTCGGTTCTGCTGAAGAAGGCGGCTGGTCTGACTAGCGGTTCCGCTCGTCCGAACACCGTTAAGGTTGGCACCGTGACTCGTGCTCAGCTGGAAGAAATCGCGAAAACCAAAAACGCGGATCTGACTGCAGCTGATATGGATGCGGCCGTGCGCACTATCGCCGGTTCTGCTCGTAGCATGGGCCTTAACGTGGAGGGTGTGTAATGGCTAAGTTGACCAAGCGTCAAAAGGCTATCGCCGGCAAAATCGAAGCAGGCAAGTCCTACAACTTTGTAGACGCTGCTGCTCTGCTGGCTGAGCTGTCGACTGTCAAGTTCAGCGAGTCGTTCGACGTTGCTGTGAACCTGGGCGTTGACCCGCGTAAATCCGACCAGGTCGTTCGTAGCGCTACTGTGCTGCCGCACGGTACTGGCAAGACCGTTCGCGTAGCTGTGTTCACCCAGGGTCCAGCTGCTGAGGCCGCTCTGGCTGCCGGCGCTGACCGTGTAGGTATGGACGACCTGGCTGCCGAAATGAAAGGCGGCGACCTGAACTATGACGTTGTTATCGCATCCCCGGATGCAATGCGCGTTGTTGGTCAGTTGGGTCAGATCCTCGGTCCACGTGGCCTGATGCCTAACCCTAAAGTCGGCACCGTAACACCAGACGTAGCTACCGCGGTTAAAAACGCCAAGGCTGGTCAGGTTCGTTATCGCACCGACAAAAACGGCATCATCCACACTTCCGTTGGCAAAGTCGGCTTCGACGCCGTCAAGCTGAAGGAAAACGTTGAAGCCCTGATCGCTGATCTGAAGCGTATCAAGCCAGCTTCCTCGAAAGGCATTTACGTCAAGCGCGTTACCCTGAGCACCACTATGGGCCCAGGTCTGGTCATCGACCAAGGCTCGCTCGACGCGTAAGACACAGGTTGGCGCAAGTGATTGCGCCAATTGAAAGATTGGGGTCCCTGCCTGGCGGGGGCTATCCAAGACCGTAGGCGACGCAAGTCTTAAACCTCAAGCCTACGCAGATGGTGCTCCCGGTTCCTTACCGAATCAGACACCAAAACGACATCCGGCCTCGGTTGGATGAAACGGTAACAAGCAGGAGTTAAACCCGTGGCAATTAAACTCGAAGACAAGAAGGCCATCGTCGCTGAAGTCAACGAGGCTGCCCAAGTTGCCCTGTCTGCTGTTGTGGCTGATGCCCGCGGCGTGACAGTTGGCGCTATGACCGGACTCCGTAAAGAGGCTCGTGAAGCTGGCGTTTACGTACGTGTTGTACGTAACACCCTGCTCAAGCGCGCCGTTGCTGGCACTCCATATGACGTGCTCAACGACGTGTTCACTGGCCCGACCTTGATTGCATTCTCCAAAGAACATCCGGGCGCTGCTGCTCGTATTTTCAAGGAATTCGCAAAAGGTCAGGATAAGTTCGAGATCAAGGCAGCTGCGTTCGAGGGCAAGTTCCTCGCAGCTAATCAGATCGACGTACTGGCAAGCCTGCCGACCCGTGACGAAGCAATTTCTCAGCTGATGAGCGTGATTCAAGGCGCAACCAGCAAATTGGCTCGTACTCTGGCGGCACTTCGCGACCAGAAAGAAGCAGCTGCAGCCTAAGGCTAAGCGACTCCTTTCAGCGTTTATTGTTTATTTCGATGGCCGCGTAGGCTGTCACCCCAATACAGGAATTTATAGTCATGTCTCTGACTAACGACCAAATCATCGAAGCAATCGGCGAAAAATCCGTTCTGGAAATCGTTGAGCTGATCAAGGCCATGGAAGAGAAGTTCGGCGTTTCCGCTGCCGCTGCTTCCGCTGGTCCAGCTGCTGTTGCTGCCGTTGTTGAAGAACAAACTGAATTCAACGTCATGCTGCTGGAAGCTGGCGAGAAGAAAGTTAACGTGATCAAGGCAGTACGTGAACTGACCGGTCTGGGCCTGAAAGAAGCCAAGGCAGTAGTTGACGGCGCTCCTGGCGTTGTTCTGGAAGCCGTATCGAAAGATGCAGCTGACAAAGCTAAAGCCACTCTGGAAGAAGCAGGCGCTAAAGTCGAGCTGAAGTAAGCATCGACCTTGCGTCTCCAGCCCGAGCGTTAAGCGAAAGGCTGATGGCTGGTGGCTCTTGCCACCGGCCTTTTTCCGTTATTGGCAACCGACTGGGTCGGTGCTGGTAACGAGCTGTAACCACCCGATGCGGTGGCGCAAACCATGGGGTTTGCACGATTTTCTGGCTGCTCCCGTCGGGAGGGGCCAAACAAGCAGGTGACCAAGCTGGGGAACGCTGATGGCTTACTCATATACTGAGAAAAAACGTATCCGCAAGGACTTTAGCAAGTTGCCGGACGTCATGGATGTGCCGTATCTCCTGGCAATCCAGCTGGATTCGTATCGTGAATTCTTGCAGGCGGGAGCGACTAAAGATCAGTTCCGCGACGTGGGCCTGCATGCGGCCTTCAAATCCGTTTTCCCGATCATCAGCTACTCCGGCAATGCTGCGCTGGAGTACGTCGGTTATCGCCTGGGCGAACCGGCATTTGATGTCAAAGAATGCGTATTGCGCGGTGTGACTTACGCCGTACCTTTGCGGGTAAAAGTGCGCCTGATCATTTTCGACAAAGAATCGTCGAACAAAGCGATCAAGGACATCAAAGAGCAAGAAGTCTACATGGGTGAAATCCCCCTGATGACTGAAAACGGTACCTTCGTAATCAACGGTACCGAGCGTGTAATCGTTTCCCAGCTGCACCGTTCCCCGGGCGTGTTCTTCGACCACGACCGCGGCAAGACGCATAGCTCCGGCAAACTGCTGTACTCCGCGCGCATCATTCCTTACCGCGGTTCGTGGCTGGACTTCGAGTTCGACCCGAAAGACTGCGTATTCGTGCGTATCGACCGTCGTCGCAAGCTGCCTGCATCGGTACTGCTGCGCGCGCTCGGCTATACCACTGAAGAAGTGCTCGACGCGTTCTACACCACCAACGTTTTCCACCTGAGCGGCGAAACCCTCAGTCTGGAACTGATTGCTTCGCGTCTGCGTGGTGAAATCGCTGTTCTTGATATTCAGGACGAGAAGGGCAAGGTCATCGTTGAAGCGGGTCGCCGTATTACTGCGCGCCACATCAACCAGATCGAAAAAGCCGGTCTCAAGACCCTGGAAGTGCCTCTGGACTACGTCCTGGGTCGCACTACCGCCAAGGCCATCGTGCATCCGGCAACCGGCGAAATCCTGGCAGAGTGCAACACCGAGTTGAACACCGAGATCCTGGCAAAAATTGCCAAGGCCCAGGTTGTTCGCATCGAAACTCTGTACACCAACGATATCGACTGCGGTCCGTTCGTCTCCGACACCCTGAAGATCGACTCCACCAGCAACCAATTGGAAGCGCTGGTCGAGATCTATCGCATGATGCGTCCAGGCGAGCCGCCAACCAAGGATGCTGCCGAGACCCTGTTCAACAACCTGTTCTTCAGCCCTGAGCGCTATGACCTGTCTGCGGTCGGCCGGATGAAGTTCAACCGTCGTATCGGTCGTACCGAGATCGAAGGTTCGGGCGTGTTGTGCAAGGAAGATATCGTCGCGGTTCTGAAGACTCTGGTCGACATCCGTAACGGTAAAGGCATCGTCGATGACATCGACCACCTGGGTAACCGTCGTGTTCGCTGCGTTGGCGAAATGGCCGAGAACCAGTTCCGCGTTGGCCTGGTACGTGTTGAGCGTGCGGTCAAAGAGCGTCTGTCGATGGCTGAAAGCGAAGGCCTGATGCCGCAAGACCTGATCAACGCCAAGCCTGTGGCTGCGGCGGTGAAAGAGTTCTTCGGTTCCAGCCAGCTGTCCCAGTTCATGGACCAGAACAACCCGCTGTCCGAGATTACCCACAAGCGTCGTGTGTCTGCACTCGGCCCTGGCGGTCTGACTCGTGAGCGTGCCGGCTTTGAAGTTCGTGACGTACACCCGACTCACTACGGTCGTGTATGCCCGATTGAAACGCCGGAAGGTCCGAACATCGGTCTGATCAACTCCCTGGCCGCCTATGCGCGCACCAACCAGTACGGCTTCCTCGAAAGCCCGTACCGTGTGGTGAAAGACGCTCTGGTCACTGACGAGATCGTGTTCCTGTCCGCCATCGAAGAAGCTGATCACGTGATCGCTCAGGCTTCGGCCACGATGAACGACAAGAAAATGCTGGTCGACGAATTGGTAGCTGTTCGTCACTTGAACGAGTTCACCGTCAAGGCGCCGGAAGACGTCACCTTGATGGACGTTTCGCCGAAGCAGGTAGTTTCGGTTGCAGCGTCGCTGATCCCGTTCCTCGAGCACGATGACGCCAACCGTGCGTTGATGGGTTCGAACATGCAGCGTCAAGCTGTACCAACCCTGCGCGCTGACAAGCCGCTGGTCGGTACCGGCATGGAGCGTAACGTAGCCCGTGACTCCGGCGTTTGCGTCGTGGCTCGTCGTGGCGGCGTGATCGACTCCGTTGATGCCAGCCGTATCGTGGTTCGTGTTGCTGATGACGAAGTTGAAACCGGCGAAGCTGGTGTCGACATCTACAACCTGACCAAATACACCCGCTCCAACCAGAACACCTGCATCAACCAGCGTCCGCTGGTACGTAAGGGTGATCGGGTTCAGCGCAGCGACATCATGGCTGACGGTCCGTCCACCGACATGGGTGAACTGGCGCTGGGTCAGAACATGCGCATCGCGTTCATGGCCTGGAACGGTTACAACTTCGAAGACTCCATCTGCCTGTCCGAGCGTGTTGTTCAGGAAGACCGCTTCACCACGATCCACATTCAGGAACTGACCTGTGTGGCACGTGACACCAAGCTTGGGCCAGAGGAAATCACTGCAGACATCCCGAACGTGGGTGAAGCTGCACTGAACAAGCTGGACGAAGCCGGTATCGTTTACGTAGGTGCTGAAGTAGGCGCAGGCGACATTCTGGTAGGTAAGGTTACTCCGAAAGGCGAGACCCAACTGACCCCGGAAGAAAAACTGCTGCGTGCGATCTTCGGTGAAAAAGCCAGCGACGTTAAAGACACCTCCCTGCGTGTGCCTACCGGCACCAAGGGTACCGTCATCGACGTACAGGTCTTCACTCGTGACGGCGTTGAGCGTGATGCTCGTGCACTGTCCATCGAGAAGACTCAGCTCGACGAGATCCGCAAGGATCTGAACGAAGAGTTCCGTATCGTTGAAGGCGCGACTTTCGAACGTCTGCGCTCCGCCCTGGTAGGCCACAAGGCTGAAGGCGGCGCTGGTCTGAAGAAAGGTCAGGACATCACCGACGAAGTACTCGACGGTCTTGAGCATGGTCAGTGGTTCAAACTGCGCATGGCTGAAGATGCTCTGAACGAGCAGCTCGAGAAGGCTCAGGCCTACATCGTTGATCGTCGCCGTCTGCTGGACGACAAGTTCGAAGACAAGAAGCGCAAACTGCAGCAGGGCGATGACCTGGCTCCAGGCGTGCTGAAAATCGTCAAGGTTTACCTGGCAATCCGTCGCCGCATTCAGCCGGGCGACAAGATGGCCGGTCGTCACGGTAACAAAGGTGTGGTCTCCGTGATCATGCCGGTTGAAGACATGCCGCACGATGCCAATGGCACCCCGGTCGACGTCGTCCTCAACCCGTTGGGCGTACCTTCGCGTATGAACGTTGGTCAGATCCTCGAAACCCATCTGGGCCTCGCGGCCAAAGGTCTGGGCGAGAAGATCAACCGGATGATCGAAGAGCAGCGTAAAGTTGCTGAACTTCGCACCTTCCTCGACGAGATCTACAACCAGATCGGCGGTCGTAACGAAGACCTGGACAGCTTCTCCGACCAGGAAATCCTGGATCTGGCGAAGAACCTGCGCGGCGGCGTTCCAATGGCCACTCCAGTGTTCGACGGCGCCAAGGAAAGCGAAATCAAGGCCATGCTGAAACTGGCAGACCTGCCAGAAAGCGGCCAGATGCAGCTGACCGACGGCCGTACCGGCAACAAGTTCGAGCGCCCGGTTACTGTTGGCTACATGTACATGCTGAAGCTGAACCACTTGGTAGACGACAAGATGCACGCTCGTTCTACCGGTTCGTACAGCCTGGTTACCCAGCAGCCGCTGGGTGGTAAGGCACAGTTCGGTGGTCAGCGTTTCGGGGAGATGGAGGTCTGGGCACTGGAAGCATACGGTGCTGCTTACACTCTGCAAGAAATGCTCACAGTGAAGTCGGACGATGTGAACGGCCGTACCAAGATGTACAAAAACATCGTGGATGGCGATCACCGTATGGAGCCGGGCATGCCCGAGTCCTTCAACGTGTTGATCAAGGAAATTCGTTCCCTCGGCATCGATATCGATCTGGAAACCGAATAACACGTGACGCGAATCGAGAGCGGGGCAGGATTGCCCGCTCTCTGCTCCGCCAGGAGGAAAGGCCTTGAAAGACCTACTGAATTTGCTGAAAAACCAGGGTCAAGTCGAAGAGTTCGACGCCATCCGTATTGGATTGGCATCGCCTGAGATGATCCGTTCGTGGTCGTTCGGTGAAGTTAAAAAGCCGGAAACCATCAACTACCGTACGTTCAAACCTGAACGTGACGGCCTGTTCTGCGCCAAGATCTTTGGCCCGGTAAAGGATTACGAGTGCCTGTGCGGTAAGTACAAGCGCTTGAAGCACCGTGGTGTGATCTGCGAGAAGTGCGGCGTTGAAGTCGCGCTGGCCAAGGTTCGTCGTGAGCGCATGGCGCACATCGAGCTTGCGTCCCCGGTGGCCCACATCTGGTTCCTGAAATCGCTGCCGTCGCGTATCGGTTTGCTGATGGACATGACCCTGCGTGATATCGAACGCGTTCTCTACTTCGAGAGCTATGTCGTTATCGATCCAGGCATGACCACCCTTGAAAAAGGTCAGCTGCTCAACGACGAGCAGTACTTCGAAGCGCTGGAAGAGTTCGGCGACGATTTCGATGCCCGCATGGGTGCCGAAGCTGTCCGTGAACTGCTGCACGCTATCGACCTGGAGCACGAGATTGGCCGCCTGCGTGAAGAAATTCCGCAAACCAACTCCGAAACCAAGATCAAGAAACTGTCCAAGCGTCTGAAGTTGATGGAAGCCTTCCAGGGTTCCGGCAACCTTCCAGAATGGATGGTGCTGACCGTTCTGCCGGTTCTGCCGCCAGATCTGCGTCCACTGGTCCCGCTGGATGGCGGTCGCTTCGCGACTTCCGACCTCAACGATCTGTATCGTCGAGTGATCAACCGTAACAACCGTTTGAAGCGCCTGCTTGATCTGTCCGCTCCGGACATCATCGTGCGCAACGAAAAGCGTATGTTGCAGGAAGCTGTCGATGCACTGCTCGACAACGGTCGTCGTGGCCGCGCTATCACCGGTTCGAACAAGCGTCCTCTGAAATCCCTGGCTGACATGATCAAGGGTAAGCAGGGTCGTTTCCGTCAGAACTTGCTCGGTAAGCGTGTTGACTACTCCGGTCGTTCGGTAATTACCGTAGGTCCGACCCTGCGTCTGCACCAGTGCGGTCTGCCGAAGAAAATGGCTCTCGAGCTGTTCAAGCCGTTCATTTTCGGCAAGCTGGAAATGCGTGGTCTCGCTACCACCATCAAAGCTGCCAAGAAGATGGTCGAGCGCGAGCTGCCTGAGGTTTGGGACGTTCTCGCTGAAGTGATCCGTGAACACCCGGTTCTCCTCAACCGTGCACCGACCCTTCACCGTCTGGGTATCCAGGCGTTTGAACCGGTACTGATCGAAGGTAAGGCTATCCAGCTGCACCCTCTGGTCTGTGCTGCGTACAACGCCGACTTCGACGGCGACCAAATGGCCGTGCACGTACCGCTGACGCTGGAAGCCCAGTTGGAAGCGCGTGCGTTGATGATGTCGACCAACAACATTCTGTCGCCAGCCAACGGTGAGCCAATCATCGTTCCGTCGCAGGACGTTGTATTGGGTCTGTACTACATGACTCGTGAGGCGATCAACGCCAAGGGCGAAGGTCGTGTGTTCGCGGATCTGCAGGAAGTTGACCGTGTGTTCCGTGCCGGCGAAGCCGCACTGCACGCCAAGGTCAAAGTGCGGATCCACGAAACCGTTAACGACCGTGATGGCGGCAGCGTCAAGAACACCCGTATCGTCGACACCACTGTCGGCCGTGCGCTGTTGTTCCAGGTTGTTCCACCTGGCCTGTCGTACGATGTCGTCAACCAGCCGATGAAGAAAAAAGCGATCTCCAAGCTGATCAACCAGTGCTACCGCGTGGTTGGTTTGAAAGAGACCGTGATCTTCGCTGACCAGTTGATGTACACCGGTTTTGCCTATTCGACCATTTCCGGCGTTTCCATCGGTGTTAACGACTTCGTTATCCCGGATGAAAAAGCCCGCATCATCAATGCTGCTACTGATGAAGTGAAAGAGATCGAAAGTCAGTACGCCTCCGGCCTGGTAACCCAGGGCGAGAAGTACAACAAAGTGATCGACCTTTGGTCCAAGGCGAACGACGAAGTTTCCAAGGCGATGATGGCCAACCTCTCGAAAGAGAAAGTCATCGACCGTCATGGCGTCGAAGTCGACCAAGAGTCCTTCAACTCGATGTATATGATGGCCGACTCGGGTGCACGGGGTTCTGCTGCGCAGATCCGTCAGCTCGCCGGTATGCGTGGCCTGATGGCCAAGCCGGATGGTTCCATCATTGAAACGCCGATTACTGCGAACTTCCGTGAAGGTTTGAGCGTACTTCAGTACTTCATCTCCACTCACGGTGCTCGTAAAGGTTTGGCGGATACCGCGTTGAAAACTGCGAACTCCGGTTACCTGACTCGTCGTCTGGTAGACGTGGCGCAGGATCTGGTTGTGACCGAGATCGATTGCGGCACCGAACATGGCCTGGTAATGACTCCGCACATTGAAGGCGGTGACGTTGTTGAGCCGTTGGGTGAACGCGTATTGGGTCGTGTCATTGCCCGTGACGTATTCAAGCCAGGTACCGAGGAAGTTATCGTTCCTGCCGGCACCCTGGTAGACGAGAAGTGGGTCGAGTTCATCGAGCTGAACAGCATCGACGAAGTGATCGTGCGTTCGCCGATCAGCTGCGAAACCCGCTATGGCATTTGCGCCAAGTGCTACGGCCGTGATCTGGCTCGTGGTCACCAGGTGAACATCGGTGAAGCGGTCGGCGTTATCGCTGCCCAGTCCATCGGTGAGCCGGGTACCCAGCTGACCATGCGTACGTTCCACATCGGTGGTGCGGCAAGCCGGACCTCCGCTGCTGACAGCGTTCAGGTGAAGAATGGCGGTACCGTCCGTCTGCACAACCTGAAGCACGTTGAGCGAGTGGATGGCTGCCTGGTAGCTGTGTCCCGTTCCGGTGAGCTGGCAATCGCTGATGACTTCGGTCGTGAGCGCGAGCGCTACAAGCTGCCGTACGGTGCCGTGATTTCGGTTAAAGAAGGTGACAAGGTCGACGCTGGCGCAATCGTGGCCAAGTGGGATCCGCACACTCACCCAATCGTTACCGAAATGAAAGGTACCGTGACCTACGTGGGCATGGAAGAAGGCATCACGATCAAGCGTCAGACTGACGAATTGACCGGTATGACCAACATTGAAGTACTCGACGCCAAAGACCGTCCAGCTGCCGGTAAAGATATCCGTCCTGCTGTGAAGATGGTTGATGACAACGGCAAGGACTTGTTGCTGCCAGGCACTGACGTTATCGCTCAGTACTTCCTGCCAGCCAACGCCCTGGTCGGTGTGGCGGATGGTGCGAAGATTGCGATCGGTGATGTTATCGCTCGTATCCCGCAAGAGACTTCGAAGACCCGTGACATCACCGGTGGTCTGCCACGTGTTGCCGACTTGTTCGAAGCACGTCGTCCGAAAGAAGCCTCGATCCTGGCTGAAGTCAGCGGCACCATCGCGTTCGGTAAAGAGACCAAAGGCAAACGCCGTCTGGTCATTACCCCGAACGACGGTACCGATCCGTACGAAGAGCTGATTCCGAAGTGGCGTCACCTGAACGTCTTCGAAGGCGAGCAGGTAAACCGCGGCGAAGTTATCTCCGACGGCCCGAGCGATCCACACGACATCCTGCGTCTGCTGGGTGTGAGTGCGCTGGCCAAGTACATCGTGAACGAGATCCAGGACGTTTATCGTCTGCAAGGCGTGAAGATCAACGATAAGCACATCGAGACCATCCTGCGTCAGATGCTGCGTAAGGTTGAAATCGCTGAATCCGGCGACTCGACTTTCATCAAGGGCGACCAGATGGAGTTGACTCACGTTCTGGTAGAGAACGAGCGTCTGGCTGGCGACGAGAAATTCGTTTCCAAGTTCACTCGTGTGTTGCTGGGTATCACCAAGGCGTCGTTGTCCACCGAATCGTTCATCTCGGCGGCTTCCTTCCAGGAAACCACTCGTGTACTGACCGAAGCGGCGGTAACCGGCAAGCGCGATTACCTGCGCGGCCTGAAAGAAAACGTGGTCGTGGGTCGTCTGATCCCGGCGGGTACCGGCCTGGCTTACCACAGCGAGCGCAAGCGTCGTCGTGAAGCTGACAAGCCGTTGCGCGTAAGCGCCAGTGAAGTGGAAGCTGCACTGACCGAAGCGCTGAACTCTAGCGGTAACTGAGTTCTGCGATAAATGAGTGTGAGGCCCTGGTCGCTCCGTTCGTCGAATCGAGACAAATTGTCGAGATTGGATGAGCGGGGAGGTCGGGGCCTTGCCTTGACTGGGGACAAGATCCTCTTTAGACTCTTGTACCCCTAAATTTGGCGGGAATTCGTT
This sequence comes from Pseudomonas sp. HY13-MNA-CIBAN-0226, assembly GCF_040310305.1. Lineage (NCBI taxonomy): Bacteria > Pseudomonadati > Pseudomonadota > Gammaproteobacteria > Pseudomonadales > Pseudomonadaceae > Pseudomonas > Pseudomonas sp. HY13-MNA-CIBAN-0226. Next base: position 202,859 of record NZ_JBEOPS010000009.1, on the reverse strand, counting down.
CCTGCCATTTTGCTTTTCTTGCAAGACAATAGCGTCGCAAGACAACAGTGGAGCTAGTAGATGGCAACTATCAACCAGCTGGTACGTCAGCCGCGTAAGCGTATCGTCGAGAAATCCGACGTGCCTGCGCTGCAGAACTGCCCGCAACGTCGTGGCGTATGCACCCGTGTGTATACCACCACGCCGAAAAAACCTAACTCGGCACTGCGTAAAGTATGCCGTGTGCGCCTGACCAACGGTTTCGAGGTTTCCTCGTACATCGGCGGTGAAGGCCACAACCTGCAAGAGCACAGCGTGGTACTGATCCGCGGCGGTCGTGTAAAAGACTTGCCAGGTGTTCGTTACCACACCGTACGCGGCTCTCTGGATACTTCCGGCGTTAAAGGTCGTAACCAGGGTCGTTCGAAGTACGGTACCAAGAAGCCTAAGTAGTAGCGGCTTTTTGTAAAACTGATTTTCTATTTTTCTGAGTCGATAAGAGTAAGGTCGGAGGCGTCCCGAAAGGGCACCGATTCCGAGCGAACCTGAAGACCGTTTGAGGGCTTATCCATGCCAAGAAGACGCGTAGCAGCCAAGCGCGAAGTGCTTGACGATCCAAAATACGGAAGCCAAATCCTGGCCAAGTTCATGAACCACGTTATGGAAAGCGGCAAGAAAGCCGTTGCCGAGCGTATCGTTTATGGCGCGCTGGAAAAGGTTAAAGAACGCAAGAACAGCGACCCCCTGGAAATCTTCGAGAAAGCTCTCGACGCCATCGCTCCGCTGGTCGAAGTGAAGTCGCGCCGTGTAGGCGGTGCTACTTACCAGGTTCCGGTTGAAGTTCGTCCGTCCCGTCGTAACGCCCTGGCAATGCGCTGGTTGGTAGACTTCGCCCGCAAGCGCGGCGAGAAGTCTATGGCTCTGCGTTTGGCTGGCGAACTGTTGGACGCTGCCGAAGGTAAAGGTGCTGCAGTTAAGAAGCGTGAAGACGTGCACCGTATGGCTGAAGCTAACAAAGCTTTCTCGCACTACCGCTTCTAATTTTAGCGTCACTAATTTTGCGAGGGCTTTATGGCTCGTACAACACCGATTAATCGCTACCGTAACATTGGTATCGTTGCTCACGTGGATGCTGGTAAAACCACCACCACCGAGCGCGTCCTTTTTTACACTGGCAAAAGTCACAAAATGGGCGAGGTGCATGACGGCGCCGCGACCACAGACTGGATGGTTCAGGAGCAGGAGCGTGGTATTACCATTACTTCTGCTGCCATTACCGCCTTCTGGCAGGGTTCCGAGAAGCAGCACAAGGACCAATACCGCTTCAACGTCATCGACACCCCGGGTCACGTAGACTTCACTATTGAAGTTGAACGTTCCCTGCGTGTTCTCGACGGCGCGGTCGTTGTGTTCTGCGGCACCTCGGGTGTTGAGCCTCAGTCGGAAACCGTATGGCGTCAAGCCAACAAGTACGGCGTTCCACGTCTTGTTTACGTAAACAAGATGGACCGTGCTGGTGCCAACTTCCTGCGCGTGATCGGTCAGATCAAGCAGCGTCTGGGTCACACTCCGGTGCCAATCCAATTGGCCATCGGTTCCGAAGACAACTTCCAGGGTCAGATCGATCTGATCGCTATGGAAGCTGTTTACTGGAACGACGCTGACAAAGGCATGACTCCACGTCGCGAGCCTATCCCTGCTGAATTGCAGGAATTGGCTGACGAGTGGCGCGGCAACATGGTTGAGGCTGCGGCCGAAGCCAGCGAAGAGCTGATGAACAAGTACCTCGAAGGTGAAGAACTCACCAACGCGGAAATCAAGGCCGCTCTGCGTCAGCGTACTATCGCTGGCGAAATCGTCCTGGCTGTTTGCGGTTCTTCCTTCAAGAACAAGGGCGTTCCCCTGGTTCTCGACGCCGTTATCGATTACCTGCCTGCTCCAACTGATATTCCTGCCATCAAGGGTACTGACCCTGATGACGAGGAAAAGCAGATGGAACGTCACGCAGATGACAGCGAGCCGTTCTCGGCTCTGGCTTTCAAAATCGCTACCGACCCATTCGTGGGTACCTTGACTTTCGTCCGTGTTTACTCGGGCGTGTTGGCATCCGGCGACGGCGTGATCAACTCGGTTAAGGGCAAGAAAGAGCGCGTGGGTCGTATGGTGCAAATGCACGCAAACGCCCGTGAAGAAATCAAGGAAGTACGCGCTGGTGACATCGCGGCCTTGATCGGCATGAAGGACGTCACCACTGGCGAAACCTTGTGCAGCGCTGACAAGCCAATCATCCTGGTTCGCATGGACTTCCCGGAGCCGGTTATTTCGGTTGCCGTTGAGCCTAAGACCAAGGATGACCAGGAAAAAATGGGTATCGCTCTGGGCAAGCTTGCTCAGGAAGATCCATCTTTCCGCGTCAAGACTGATGAAGAGACTGGTCAAACGATCATCTCCGGCATGGGCGAGTTGCACCTGGACATCCTGGTTGACCGGATGCGCCGTGAGTTCAACGTCGAAGCCAACATCGGTAAGCCTCAGGTTTCCTATCGTGAGCGCATCACGAAGAACTGTGAAATCGAAGGCAAGTTCGTTCGTCAGTCCGGCGGTCGTGGTCAGTTCGGCCACTGCTGGATCCGTTTTGCTCCTGCTGACGAAGGTCAGGAAGGTCTGCAATTCGTGAACGAAGTAGTGGGTGGTGTGGTTCCTAAGGAATACATCCCGGCTATCCAGAAGGGCATCGAAGAGCAGATGAAGAACGGCGTTGTTGCCGGCTATCCGCTGATCGGCCTGAAGGCTACTGTGTTTGATGGTTCCTACCACGACGTCGACTCCAACGAGATGGCGTTTAAGGTGGCTGCATCCATGGCGACCAAGCAACTGGCCCAGAAGGGCGGTGGTGAGCTGCTTGAGCCGATCATGGCGGTAGAGGTTGTTACACCTGAAGACTATATGGGTGACGTGATGGGCGACCTTAACCGTCGTCGCGGCATGATCCTGGGTATGGAAGATACGGTTTCCGGCAAAGTTATTCGTGCCGAGGTTCCGTTGGGTGAGATGTTCGGTTACGCAACCGACGTTCGCTCCATGTCCCAAGGTCGCGCAAGCTACTCTATGGAATTCAAAAAATACAATACGGCTCCGTCGCACATCGTCGAAACCGTTACCAAAAAACAAGGCTGATTCAGCCCCTTTAGGCTAGGAGTTAATTGTCGTGGCTAAAGAAAAATTTGACCGTACCCTCCCGCACGTCAACGTTGGCACCATCGGTCACGTCGACCACGGTAAAACCACGCTGACCGCTGCTCTGACTCGCGTCTGCTCCGAAGTTTTCGGTTCGGCCGTTGTTGCTTTCGACAAGATCGACAGCGCTCCGGAAGAAAAGGCTCGTGGTATCACCATCAACACCGCGCACGTTGAATACAACTCGCTGATCCGTCACTACGCTCACGTTGACTGCCCAGGTCACGCTGACTATGTGAAGAACATGATCACCGGTGCTGCGCAGATGGACGGCGCTATCCTGGTTTGCTCGGCCGCTGATGGTCCGATGCCACAAACCCGTGAGCACATCCTGCTGTCCCGTCAGGTTGGCGTTCCGTACATCGTTGTCTTCCTGAACAAGGCTGACATGGTAGACGACGCTGAGCTGCTGGAACTGGTTGAGATGGAAGTGCGCGATCTGCTGAGCACTTACGACTTCCCAGGCGACGACACCCCGATCATCATCGGTTCCGCTCTGATGGCTCTGAACGGCCAAGACGACAACGAAATGGGCACCACTGCCGTTCGTAAACTGGTTGAGACTCTGGACAGCTACATCCCAGATCCAGTCCGTGTTATCGACAAGCCGTTCCTGATGCCAATCGAAGACGTATTCTCGATCTCCGGTCGCGGTACTGTTGTAACTGGCCGTATCGAGCGCGGTATCGTCAAGGTTCAGGATCCACTGGAAATCGTTGGTCTGCGTGACACTACCGTCACCACCTGCACCGGTGTTGAAATGTTCCGTAAGCTGCTCGACGAAGGTCGTGCTGGCGAGAACTGCGGCGTGCTGCTGCGCGGCACCAAGCGTGACGACGTTGAGCGTGGCCAGGTTCTGGTCAAGCCAGGTTCGGTTAAGCCGCACACTACCTTCGAAGCTGAAGTGTACGTGTTGAGCAAAGAAGAAGGCGGTCGTCACACTCCGTTCTTCAAAGGCTACCGTCCACAGTTCTACTTCCGGACCACTGACGTGACCGGTAACTGCGAACTGCCGGAAGGCGTTGAAATGGTAATGCCAGGCGACAACATCAAAATGGTTGTCACCCTGATCAAAACCATCGCAATGGAAGATGGTCTGCGTTTCGCCATTCGTGAAGGCGGTCGTACCGTCGGCGCTGGCGTCGTAGCCAAAATCATCGCTTAATAAGTGATGACTTGAAAAAGCCCCCGCCTAGCGGGGGCTTTTTTATTGGGTTGACACTGTGGTAGCCCGTCTATAGAATTGCGCCTCCTTTTAACGGGCGTATTGCGCTCGCTGGGAATAGCAGCCGGAGTCTGAAATCCAATGCAAAATCAGCAAATCCGTATCAGGTTGAAGGCTTTTGACCATCGCCTGATCGACCAATCCACCCAGGAAATCGTGGAAACCGCGAAACGTACTGGTGCTCAAGTGCGTGGTCCAATTCCACTGCCTACCCGTAAAGAGCGGTTCACCGTTCTGGTCTCCCCGCACGTCAACAAAGACGCGCGTGACCAGTACGAGATCCGTACTCATAAGCGCGTACTGGACATCGTCCAGCCAACGGATAAAACCGTTGATGCTCTTATGAAGCTTGATCTTGCGGCCGGTGTGGAAGTGCAGATCAGCCTCGGCTAAGACTCGGTCTTAGTCGTGTAACGCTCTGAAATGGGCGGCCATAGCGGGTGAAAGCCCCGTACACTCATGAGGTTTACAACATGACTATTGGTGTAGTCGGTCGTAAATGCGGTATGACCCGTATTTTCACCGAAGAAGGTGTCTCCATTCCGGTCACGGTCATTGAGATCGAGCCGAATCGCGTCACCCAGTTCAAAACTGAAGAAACCGATGGCTATCGTGCAGTGCAAGTCACTGTAGGCGAGCGTCGTGCTTCGCGTGTTACAGCTGCTCAGGCTGGCCACTTCGCTAAAGCGAACGTTGCCGCTGGTCGTACCGTAATGGAATTCCGCCTTGAAGAAGGCGAGTACCAGGCCGGCGATCTGATCAACGCTGAAATCTTCGCCGCTGGTCAACTGGTTGATGTAACCGGTCAGTCCAAAGGTAAAGGCTTCCAGGGTACGATCAAGCGTTGGAACTTCCGCGGGCAAGATAATACCCACGGTAACTCCGTGTCCCACCGCGTTCCAGGCTCTATCGGCCAGTGCCAGACTCCTGGTCGTGTATTCAAGGGCAAAAAAATGTCCGGTCATATGGGCGCTGAGCGCGTGACCGTGCAGTCCCTCGAAGTAGTGCGCGTGGACGCTGAACGCAATCTGTTGTTGGTCAAGGGCGCTGTTCCTGGCGCTACTGGCGGCAACTTGGTTGTACGTCCAGCAGCCAAGGCTCGCGGTTAAGGGGAAGCTGACATGCAATTAAATGTAAATGACGCTCAAGCGATCGAAGTTTCCGAACTGACATTTGGCGGCGAATTCAACGAGACGCTGGTTCACCAAGCAGTCGTGGCCTACATGGCCGGCGGCCGTCAAGGTAGCAAGCAGCAAAAGACCCGTTCCGACGTTCGTGGTGGCGGTAAGCGCCCATGGCGTCAGAAAGGTACTGGCCGCGCGCGTGCCGGTACTATCCGTAGCCCAATCTGGCGTGGCGGCGGTACCACTTTCGCAGCTCGTCCTCAGGATCACACCCAGAAGCTGAACAAGAAGATGTATCGCGCAGCAATGCGTTCCATCCTTGCTGAGCTGGTGCGTACTGATCGTCTGGTTGTGGTTCAGGACTTCGCTGTTGATGCACCGAAGACCAAAGATCTGCTGAACAAACTGACCGGCATGGGCCTGACTGACGTCTTGATCGTGTCTGAAGTGGTTGATCAGAACCTGTACCTGGCTGCTCGCAACCTGCCACACGTTGATGTACGTGACGTGCAAGGTTCCGATCCAGTTAGTCTGATCGCATACGACAAGGTGTTGATCACCGTGTCGGCCGTGAAGAAATTCGAGGAGCTGCTGGGATGAACCAGGAACGCGTATTTAAAGTTCTGCTTGGCCCGCACGTTTCCGAGAAGGCTACGGTTCTGGCTGACAAGAAAGGCCAGTTCGTTTTCAAGGTTGCAACTGACGCAACCAAGCTGGAAATCAAGAAGGCCGTCGAAAGCCTGTTCAGCGTGAAAGTAGAGCGTGTTACTACCCTGAATGTTCTGGGTAAGAGCAAGCGCACTGCTCGCGGTCTGGGCAAGCGTAATGACTGGAAGAAGGCAGTTATCTCCCTTCAGCCAGGCCAAGATCTCGATTTCAGCAGCAGTGCTGAGTAAGGAAGGGGTGCATCATGGCAATCGTTAAATGCAAACCGACTTCCCCTGGCCGCCGTCATGTGGTCAAGGTGGTCAACCAGGAGCTGCATAAAGGCGCTCCTCACGCACCGCTGCTCGAGAAAAAATCGAAGACTGGTGGTCGTAACAACAATGGTCGTATTACCACTCGTCACATCGGTGGTGGCCATAAGCAGCATTATCGTCTGGTCGATTTCCGTCGCAACGACAAAGATGGCATTCCAGCCACTGTCGAGCGTATCGAATACGATCCAAACCGTACTGCTCACATTGCTCTTATGTTGTACGCAGACGGCGAACGCCGTTACATCATCGCCCCTAAAGGCGTGAGCGCTGGCGACCAGCTGATTTCGGGTGCTTTGGCTCCGATCAAGCCGGGCAACCAGTTGCAACTGCGCAGCATTCCAGTTGGTAGTACCGTACACGGCATCGAATTGAAGCCAGGTAAAGGCGCGCAAATCGCTCGTTCCGCTGGTGCTTCGGCTCAGCTGATCGCTCGTGAAGGTGTCTACGTGACCCTGCGTCTGCGTTCTGGTGAGATGCGTAAAGTGCTGGCTGAATGCCGCGCGACCCTGGGTGAAGTCTCGAACTCCGAGCACAGCCTGCGTTCGCTGGGTAAAGCTGGTGCCAAACGCTGGCGTGGCGTTCGCCCAACCGTTCGTGGTGTTGCCATGAACCCGGTTGACCACCCACATGGTGGTGGTGAAGGTCGTACCTCTGGTGGTCGTCATCCGGTATCGCCATGGGGCTTCCCGACTAAGGGCGCGAAGACTCGTGGTAATAAGCGTACCGACAAAATGATCGTCCGTCGTCGCAAGTAAATAGAGGGATACGACAGTGCCACGTTCTCTGAAAAAAGGTCCTTTTATTGATCTTCACCTACTGAAGAAGATCGAAGTGGCGGCGGAAAAGAACGATCGCAAACCAGTTAAAACCTGGTCGCGTCGTTCGATGATCCTGCCACAAATGGTCGGTCTGACCATCGCTGTACACAACGGTCGTCTCCACGTCCCAGTTCTCGTTAACGAAGACATGGTCGGCCACAAACTAGGCGAGTTTGCCGGTACCCGCACTTACCGTGGGCACGTGGCAGACAAGAAAGCCAAGCGTTAAGGGGTTAGGAAATGGAAGTAGCCGCTAAGTTGTCGGGCGCTCGAATCTCCGCCCAGAAAGCCCGCTTGGTCGCCGACCAGATCCGCGGGAAGAAGGTGGGCGAAGCGCTCAACCTGTTGGCTTTCAGCAGTAAGAAAGCCGCCGAGATCATGAAGAAAGTGCTGGAGTCGGCCGTAGCCAACGCCGAGCATAACGAAGGCGCAGACGTTGATGACCTTAAAGTCAGCACCGTTTTCGTCAACGAAGGGCGTTCGCTGAAGCGAATCATGCCACGTGCCAAAGGCCGTGCTGATCGCATCGTCAAGCGGTCTTGCCATATCACTGTCAAGGTTGCTGACAAGTAACGGAGTCGAAGAGATGGGTCAGAAAGTACATCCCATTGGCATTCGCCTGGGAATCGTCAAGGAGCACACCTCCGTCTGGTACGCAGACGGTCGGACTTATGCGGACTATTTGTTCGCTGATCTGAAGGTGCGTGAGTATCTCCAAGACAAACTAAAAAGCGCGTCCGTAAGCCGTATCGATATCCATCGTCCGGCTCAAACAGCACGTATCACCATCCACACCGCTCGTCCAGGTATCGTTATCGGGAAGAAAGGTGAAGATGTTGAGAAACTGCGTCAGGACCTGACCAAGCAAATGGGTGTGCCTGTGCACATCAATATCGAAGAAATCCGCAAGCCGGAGCTCGACGGTATGTTGGTTGCGCAGAGCGTAGCTCAGCAGCTGGAGCGTCGCGTAATGTTCCGTCGCGCTATGAAGCGCGCTGTACAGAACGCCATGCGCATTGGTGCCAAAGGCATCAAAATCCAAGTGAGCGGTCGTCTCGGCGGTGCTGAAATCGCACGTACTGAATGGTATCGCGAAGGTCGTGTGCCACTGCACACCCTGCGTGCCGACATCGACTATGCCAACTACGAAGCTCACACCACTTACGGTGTGATCGGTGTAAAGGTTTGGATCTTCAAAGGCGAAGTAATTGGTGGTCGCCAAGAAGAACTGAAACCACAAGCACCAGCGCCTCGTAAAAAAGCTGCTAAGTAAGGGGTACGCCAAATGTTGCAACCAAAGCGTACGAAGTTCCGCAAGCAGATGACTGGCCACAACCGTGGCTTGGCTCAGCGCGGTAGCAAAGTCAGCTTCGGCGAATATGCGCTGAAGTCTGTAGCTCGTGGTCGTCTCACCGCTCGTCAGATCGAGTCAGCGCGTCGTGCACTGACCCGTCACGTTAAACGTGGCGGCAAGATCTGGATCCGTGTATTCCCGGACAAGCCGATCTCCAAAAAGCCCCTCGAAGTTCGGATGGGTAAAGGTAAGGGTTCTGTGGAGTACTGGGTTGCCCAGATTCAGCCAGGCAAAGTCCTGTATGAAATCGAGGGTGTTACTGAAGAGCTGGCGCGTGAGGCATTTGCCTTGGCTGCTGCAAAGCTGCCGCTCGCCACCGCCTTCGTTAAACGGACGGTGATGTGATGAAAGCGAACGAACTTCGTGAAAAAGACGCGCCGCAGCTTAACGAGCAACTGCTCGGCCTGCTGCGCGACCAGTTCAATCTGCGCATGCAGAAAGCAACTGGCCAGTTGGGGCAGTCTCACCTGCTCCGGCAAGTTAAGCGTGACATCGCTCGCGTGAAGACTGTGCTCAAACAGCAGGCAGGTAAGTAATCATGGCTGAAGCCGAAAAAACCGTCCGTACGCTGACTGGCCGTGTTGTCAGCGACAAAATGGACAAGACCATCACCGTTCTGATCGAGCGTCGCGTAAAGCACCCGATCTACGGTAAATACGTTAAGCGTTCGACTAAGCTGCACGCGCACGACGAAACCAATCAGTGCCACATCGGCGACAAAGTCACTATTCGTGAAACTCGTCCTTTGGCCAAGACCAAGTCTTGGGCGCTGGTTGATGTTCTCGAACGCGCTGTGGAAGTCTAAGGACTAGGGGTCGGAGAAATTATATGATTCAGACTCAATCCATGCTCGATGTGGCCGATAACAGCGGCGCACGCCGCGTTATGTGCATCAAGGTGCTGGGTGGCTCCCATCGTCGTTACGCTGGTATCGGTGACATCATCAAAGTTACCGTGAAGGAAGCAATTCCTCGCGGTAAAGTGAAAAAAGGCCAAGTGATGACTGCTGTTGTAGTCCGCACTCGTCACGGCGTACGCCGTGCTGATGGCTCCATTATCCGCTTTGATGGCAACGCTGCTGTTCTTCTGAACAACAAGCAAGAGCCGATCGGCACCCGTATCTTTGGGCCAGTGACCCGTGAACTTCGTACTGAGAAGTTCATGAAGATCGTCTCGCTCGCCCCAGAAGTGCTGTAAGGAGATCCGACATGCAAAAGATTCGTCGTGACGACGAGATCATCGTGATCGCCGGCAAAGACAAAGGTAAGCGCGGTAAGGTGCTTAAGGTTCTCGCTAACAACCGTCTGGTTATTGGTGGTCTGAACCTGGTTAAGCGTCATACCAAGCCTAACCCGATGTCGGGCGTGCAAGGCGGTATCGTCGAAAAAGAAGCTCCACTGGACGCTTCTAACGTCGCCATTTTCAACGGCGAAACCAACAAGGCTGATCGCGTTGGTTTCAAAGTAGAAGACGGCAAGAAAATTCGTGTCTTCAAGTCGACCCAAAAAGCGGTTGATGCTTGAACACTGCTAGGTAGATGAGACCATGGCACGACTAAAAGAGATTTACTGGAAAGAAATCGCACCGAAGCTTAAGGAAGAACTTAAGCTTTCGAACGTGATGGAAGTTCCACGCGTTACAAAAATCACCCTGAACATGGGGCTGGGCGAAGCGGTCGGTGACAAAAAAGTCATCGAGCACGCTGTTGCCGACCTGGAAAAGATCACCGGTCAGAAAGTCGTTGTGACTTACGCTCGGAAATCCATCGCTGGCTTTAAAGTCCGTGAAGGTTGGCCGATCGGCGTCAAAGTGACCCTGCGCCGTGAGCGTATGTACGAATTCCTGGATCGTCTGCTGTCGATCTCCCTGCCTCGGGTCCGCGACTTCCGCGGCCTGAATGCCAAGTCCTTCGATGGTCGTGGTAACTACAGCATGGGCGTTAAAGAGCAGATCATCTTCCCGGAAATCGACTACGACAAGATCGATGCTCTCCGCGGTCTGGACATTACCCTGACCACCACTGCCAAGAACGATGATGAAGGTCGCGCCCTGTTGCGTGCTTTCAAATTCCCGTTCCGCAACTGATTGGAGTAGGAAAATGGCCAAGATGAGCATGAAAAACCGCGAGCTGAAACGTCAGCTCACGGTTGCCAAGTACGCCAAAAAGCGTGCAGCACTGAAAGCTATCATCGTTGATCTGAACGCAAGTCCAGAAGCGCGTTGGGAAGCTACAGTAGCTCTGCAGAAGCAGCCACGTGACGCAAGCGCCTCGCGCATGCGTAACCGCTGCCGCCTGACCGGTCGTCCACACGGCGTTTACCGCAAGTTCGGCCTCGGCCGTAACAAACTGCGTGAAGCTGCAATGCGTGGTGACGTACCTGGTCTGGTTAAAGCCAGCTGGTAAGTACTTTCGAAGTCCAGGTGGCCAGAATCGCAAGAGACTGACCGCCGGTGACCTAGAATCTGGAACAAGCCCCTTTTGGGGCTTGTTTCATTTCCGGAGTATGTCTAAAATACGCGGCTCGCCTGAGCCCGTGTGTTTTAGGCCCGGAGATTCTCGGCGACATATGTAGCCGCAAGGCTAATTTTTTTGTATTAGGAGCGTCTAGCCCATGAGTATGCAGGACCCGTTAGCGGACATGCTAACTCGAATCCGTAATGCCCAGATGGCTGAAAAGTCCGTCGTAAGCATGCCTTCTTCCACGTTGAAGGTGGCTGTAGCTAAAGTCCTGAAGGACGAAGGTTACATCGCGGGTTATCAGATCAGCAGCGAAACAAAACCACTGCTGTCTATCGAGCTGAAATATTTCGAAGGCCGTCCGGTCATCGAAGAAGTGAAGCGCGTTAGCCGTCCAGGCCTGCGTCAGTACAAGTCCGTCGATGATCTGCCAAAAGTTCGTGGCGGTCTCGGTGTGTCTATCGTCTCCACCAACAAAGGTGTGATGACGGATCGTGCTGCGCGCGCTGCCGGTGTCGGCGGCGAAGTTCTTTGCACTGTGTTCTAAGGGGGGATAAGCATGTCACGCGTCGCTAAGAACCCCGTTAAGCTGCCAGCCGGTGTCGAAGTCAAATTCGCAGGCCAACAGCTTTCGGTGAAGGGTGCCAAGGGCACTCTCGAACTGAACATCCATTCGTCCGTTGAGATCGTTGAAGAAGCTGGTGAGCTGCGTTTCGCTGCTCGCAATGGCGATCAACAAACTCGCGCAATGGCTGGTACCACTCGTGCGTTGGTAAACAACATGGTCCAAGGCGTAAGCCAAGGCTTCGAGCGCAAGCTCCAGCTGGTCGGTGTTGGTTACAAAGCGCAAGCAAAAGGCACAGTGCTGAATCTGGCTCTTGGCTTCTCGCACCCAGTGGATTATGAACTGCCGGAAGGCATCACCGCTGAGACTCCTAGCCAGACCGATATCCTGATCAAGGGCATCGACAAGCAGCTGGTAGGTCAAGTGGCCGCCGAGATCCGCGACTTCCGTCCACCAGAGCCGTACAAAGGCAAAGGTGTGCGCTACGCGGACGAAGTCGTCCGTCGTAAAGAAGCCAAGAAGAAGTAGGGCATAGCAAATGACCGACAAAAAAGTTACTCGACTGCGTCGCGCTCGCAAAGCACGCCTGAAAATGCACGAACTCGAAGTCGTGCGTCTCTGCGTGTTCCGCTCGTCGCAGCACATTTACGCCCAGGTCATTTCGGCCGACGGCGCCAAAGTTCTGGCATCCGCCTCGACTTTGGATAAAGAACTGCGTGATGGTGCCACTGGCAACATCGACGCGGCCACTAAGGTTGGCCAGCTGGTCGCTACGCGTGCTAAGGCCGCTGGCGTCTCGCAAGTGGCTTTCGACCGCTCTGGCTTCAAGTACCACGGCCGCGTTAAAGCGCTGGCTGATGCTGCTCGTGAAGCTGGGCTGGAGTTCTAAGTTATGTCAAATAACGACCAAAAGCGCGACGAAGGCTACATCGAGAAGCTGGTTCAAGTTAACCGCGTAGCCAAAACCGTTAAAGGCGGCCGTATCTTCACTTTCACCGCGTTGACCGTGGTTGGTGATGGTAAAGGGCGCGTTGGCTTCGGCCGTGGCAAGTCGCGTGAAGTGCCTGCTGCGATCCAGAAGGCAATGGAAGCTGCTCGCCGCAACATGATCCAAGTTGACCTGAACGGCACCACTCTGCAGTACGCAATGAAGTCCGCTCACGGCGCTTCGAAGGTGTACATGCAGCCTGCTTCTGAAGGTACCGGTATCATCGCTGGCGGCGCTATGCGTGCTGTCCTCGAGGTTGCTGGCGTTCAGAACGTTCTGGCCAAGTGCTATGGCTCGACTAACCCGGTAAACGTGGTTCACGCCACTTTCAAAGGTTTGAAAGCTATGCAGTCTCCTGAATCCATTGCCGCCAAGCGTGGCAAAAGCGTCAAGGAGATCTTCTGATCATGGCTACCGTTAAAGTAACGCTGATCAAAAGCATGACCGGCCGCATCCCTAACCACAAACTGTGCGTTAAGGGTCTGGGTCTGCGTCGCATCGGTCACACTGTAGAAGTACTTGATACTCCCGAGAATCGCGGGATGATCAACAAGGCTTACTACATGCTGCGTGTCGAGGGTTAATCGATGAAACTCAATGATCTGAGTCCAGCGCCGGGTTCCCGTCGCGAAAAGCATCGTCCGGGCCGTGGTATCGGTAGTGGTTTGGGCAAGACCGGTGGCCGTGGCCACAAAGGTCAGTCCTCCCGCTCCGGTGGCACCATTGCTCCAGGCTTTGAAGGCGGTCAACAGCCGCTGCATCGTCGCCTGCCGAAGTTCGGTTTCGTTTCCCTGAAAGCCATGGACCGCGCAGAAGTGCGTCTGTCCGAGCTGGCTAAAGTGGAAGGCGACATCGTCACCGTGCAGTCCCTGAAAGATGCCAACGTGATCAACGTCAACGTTCAGCGTGTGAAAATCATGCTGTCCGGCGAAGTTACTCGCGCTGTTACCATCGGAAAGGGAATCGGCGCCACCAAAGGTGCGCGTGCGGCTATCGAAGCAGCTGGCGGCAAGTTCGAGGAATAAATGGCTAAGCAAGGTGCTCTCTCTGCGCTCGGCAAAGGCGGTATGTCTGAACTCTGGGCTCGTCTGCGTTTTCTGTTCCTGGCGATTATCGTCTACCGAATAGGCGCACACATCCCGGTTCCAGGTATCAACCCGGACCGACTCGCGGACCTGTTTCGACAGAATGAGGGGACCATTCTTAGCTTGTTCAACATGTTTTCCGGCGGCGCGCTGGAGCGGATGAGCATCTTTGCACTGGGGATCATGCCGTACATTTCGGCATCGATCATCATGCAACTGATGACAGCCGTCAGCCCGCAGCTGGAGCAGTTGAAGAAGGAAGGTGAAGCTGGGCGTCGCAAGATTGCCCAGTACACCCGCTACGGCACTGTCGTCCTCGCTCTCGTTCAGGCAATTGGCATGTCCATTGGTCTGGCGGGGCAGGGCGTATCGTTCACTGGTGACTTTGGCTTCCATTTCGTCGCGGTATCCACTTTTGTGGCTGGTGCGATGTTCATGATGTGGCTGGGTGAGCAGATTACTGAGCGTGGTGTTGGCAACGGTATCTCGATGTTGATTTTCGCAGGTATCGTCGCCGGTCTTCCGAGAGCGATCGGGCAGTCTTTCGAGTCTGCGCGTCAGGGTGATATCAACATTTTCGCCCTGGTTGCGATCGGTTTGCTGGCAGTAGCGATTATCGGTTTTGTGGTGTTCATTGAGCGTGGCCAGCGTCGTATTGCTGTTCACTACGCCAAGCGTCAGCAGGGCCGCAAGGTCTTCGCTGCGCAGACTAGCCACTTGCCGCTGAAGGTGAACATGGCCGGTGTTATTCCGGCTATTTTCGCGAGCAGCATTTTGCTGTTCCCGGCTTCGTTGGGTACCTGGTTCGGTCAGTCTGAAGGTATGGGCTGGTTGCAGGACATCTCGCAGTCGATCGCTCCTGGTCAGCCGTTGAATATTCTGCTGTTTAGTGCAGGGATTATTTTCTTCTGCTTCTTCTATACGGCGTTGATGTTCAATCCGAAAGACGTAGCGGAAAACCTGAAGAAGTCCGGTGCCTTTATTCCGGGCATCCGTCCAGGCGAGCAGTCGGCGCGCTACATTGATGGCGTTCTGACGCGTTTGACCCTGTTCGGTGCTCTATATATGACGGCCGTGTGCCTGCTGCCCCAGTTCCTGGTGGTTGCGGCAAACGTTCCGTTCTACCTTGGCGGGACCTCGTTGCTGATCGTCGTCGTGGTTGTGATGGACTTCATGTCCCAAGTACAATCGCACCTCGTTTCGCACCAGTACGAATCCCTGATGAAGAAAGCCAACCTGAAGGGTTACGGCAGCGGAATGTTGCGCTGAGTACCCATAAGGTTCGAGGAGTTGGTGATGAAAGTTCGTGCATCGGTGAAAAAGCTGTGCCGTAACTGCAAGATTATTCGCCGCGAAGGTGTTGTTCGAGTAATTTGCAGCGCGGAACCGCGTCACAAACAGCGCCAAGGCTGAGTGTGATTGTGCTTCAAGCCCGGTAGCTAGTGCGCTACCGGGTTGATTATTTGTTATTACAGCGATATTATCTCGCGCCCTATTTCTTGGCTTCCGGGGCGTAGGTAGCTGTCAATTGGAGTCCCACTGAATGGCCCGTATTGCAGGCGTTAACATTCCAGATAACAAGCATACTGTTATCTCGCTGACCTACATCTATGGTGTTGGTCGCACTACTGCGCAGAAAATTTGCGTGGTTGCTGGGGTAAACCCAGCCGCTAAGATCAAGGATCTGAGCGACGAGCAGATTGAATTGCTGCGTGGCGAAGTGGCGAAGTTCACCACTGAAGGTGACCTGCGTCGCGAAATCAACATGAAAATCAAGCGTTTGATGGACCTCGGTTGCTATCGCGGTCTGCGTCATCGTCGTGGTCTTCCAGTGCGCGGTCAGCGTACCAAGACTAACGCGCGTACCCGTAAAGGTCCGCGTAAGCCGATCCGCAAGTAATCGCCCCAGCGAATCGACAGGAAAATTATCATGGCAAAACCTGCTGCTCGTCCTCGTAAAAAAGTTAAAAAGACAGTGGTTGATGGCATCGCCCACATCCATGCTTCTTTTAACAACACAATCGTGACCATCACCGACCGTCAAGGTAACGCGCTTTCTTGGGCTACCTCCGGTGGTTCGGGTTTCCGCGGTTCCCGCAAGTCCACCCCGTTTGCTGCTCAAGTAGCTGCTGAACGTGCTGGTCAAGCTGCGCTGGAATACGGCCTGAAAAACCTCGACGTTAACGTCAAGGGTCCAGGTCCAGGTCGTGAGTCTGCTGTCCGTGCTTTGAACGGCTGTGGCTATAAGATCGCCAGCATCACCGACGTGACGCCAATCCCGCACAACGGGTGCCGTCCGCCGAAGAAGCGCCGCGTGTAATCCAGGAGATTGTAAAGAATGGCTCGTTACATTGGTCCAAAATGCAAACTCGCTCGTCGCGAAGGCACCGATCTCTTCCTGAAGAGCGGCGTGCGCGCGATCGAATCGAAGTGCAACATTGAAGCAGCACCTGGTATCCACGGCCAACGCCGCGGTCGCCAGTCCGATTACGGCACCCAACTGCGTGAAAAGCAGAAGGTCCGTCGTATCTACGGCGTTCTCGAGCGTCAATTCAGCGGCTACTACAAAGAAGCTGCTGGCAAGAAAGGTGCAACCGGTGAAAACCTGCTGCAACTGCTCGAATGCCGTCTGGACAACGTTGTATACCGTATGGGCTTTGGTTCGACTCGTGCCGAATCCCGTCAGCTGGTATCGCACAAATCCGTAAGCGTTAACGGTCAGACCGTAAACGTGCCGTCGTACCAGGTTCGTGCTGGTGACGTGGTCGCGATTCGCGAGAAAGCAAAGAACCAACTTCGCATTGTCCAAGCTCTCGATCTGTGTGCCCAACGTGGCCGCGTAGAATGGGTAGAAGTAGACACTGAGAAGAAGTCGGGCGTTTTCAAGAACGTTCCAGCTCGCAGTGATCTGTCCGCCGACATCAACGAAAGCCTGATTGTCGAGCTCTACTCCAAGTAAGGGCTAGAAAATAGGTGCATCCATGCAGATTTCGGTAAATGAGTTCCTGACACCCCGCCATATTGATGTGCAGGTTGTCAGTCCAACCCGCGCCAAGATCACTCTCGAGCCTCTCGAGCGTGGTTTCGGCCACACCCTGGGCAACGCGCTGCGACGCATCCTGTTGTCCTCAATGCCCGGCTGTGCAGTAGTCGAGGCCGAGATTGACGGTGTACTCCATGAGTACAGCGCCATCGAAGGCGTACAGGAAGACGTAATTGAAATCCTGTTGAACCTTAAAGGTCTGGCTATCAAGCTGCACGGTCGTGACGAAGTTACGCTGACCTTGTCGAAGAAGGGTTCGGGGGTGGTTACCGCTGCCGATATTCAGCTGGATCATGATGTCGAGATCGTTAACCCCGATCACGTAATCGCTAACCTGGCGTCTAACGGCGCCCTGAACATGAAGCTCACCGTAGCTCGTGGTCGTGGTTATGAACCGGCAGACTCGCGTCAGAGCGATGAAGACGAAAGCCGCAGCATCGGTCGCTTGCAGCTTGACTCTTCGTTCAGCCCGGTTCGCCGTATCGCATACGTGGTGGAAAACGCCCGTGTCGAGCAGCGTACTAACCTGGACAAGCTGGTTATTGATCTGGAAACCAACGGTACCCTGGATCCTGAAGAGGCTATCCGCCGTGCTGCAACCATCCTGCAACAGCAGTTGGCTGCGTTCGTCGATCTCAAAGGTGACAGTGAGCCAGTGGTTATCGAGCAGGAAGACGAGATCGATCCGATCCTGCTTCGCCCGGTTGACGATCTGGAACTGACTGTACGTTCGGCTAACTGCCTTAAGGCGGAAAACATCTACTACATCGGTGACCTGATTCAGCGTACCGAAGTAGAGCTGTTGAAGACTCCGAACCTTGGCAAGAAATCCTTGACTGAAATCAAGGACGTTCTGGCCTCCCGCGGTCTGTCCCTCGGCATGCGCCTCGACAACTGGCCGCCTGCAAGTCTTAAGAAGGACGACAAGGCGACTGCCTGATCGTCGTAATCACCGAACGTTGTGTTTGGTAAGGAATGAACCATGCGTCATCGTAAAAGTGGTCGTCACCTGAGCCGCACCAGCTCGCACCGCAAGGCCATGTTTCAAAACATGGCGGTGTCGCTGTTCGAGCACGAGCTGATCAAAACTACACTGCCAAAAGCTAAAGAACTGCGTCGCGTTGCTGAGCCGCTGATCACTTTGGCCAAGACAGACAGCCTGGCTAACCGCCGTCTGGCTTTCGACCGTACTCGTTCGAAAGCTATCGTTGGTAAGCTCTTCAACGACCTGGGCAAGCGTTACGCTACCCGTGAGGGTGGCTACCTGCGCATCCTCAAGTGCGGTTTCCGCACGGGTGACAACGCGCCTATGGCGTACGTTGAGTTGGTTGATCGTCCAGTTGGCGGTGAAGCTGTATCCGCTGAGTAAGACGTCAGTCTGAAACGAAGAACCGGGCCTAGTGCCCGGTTTTTTGTGTCTGCAAGAAATGCATCGCTGTGGTGGTTACGGTCATTATTCGGTCGGGACTGTTGTTAGTATTTTTCTATTGATTGTCGCAAATTAATGAATTTGTAGATTAGGCGATCAACGGTAATACTCGTCTCAAGCCGATTAGCCGGCAAGATCCAGACCTGACATAGGATGAACACCGCATGAGCCAAACCAGAACGCTAACCACCGCCAGTGGCGCTCCTGTCGCTGATAACCAGAATTCCCGCTCTGCAGGCCCTCGCGGCCCGCTTCTGCTCGACGATTTCCATCTGATCGAGAAGCTCGCGCATTTCAACCGTGAAAACATCCCTGAGCGCCGCGTCCACGCCAAGGGTTCAGGTGCCTATGGCACCTTCACGGTAACTCGTGACATTACCGAGTACACCAGCGCCAAGCTGTTCGAAGCGGTCGGCAAGCAAACCCCAACCTTCCTGCGATTCTCTACCGTAGGTGGTGAGCGTGGTTCGGCCGATACCGAGCGTGACCCGCGGGGCTTTGCCCTGAAGTTCTATACCGAGGAAGGTAACTGGGACATCGTCTGTAACAACACGCCAGTGTTCTTCATCCGTGATCCGCTGAAATTTCCTGACTTCATCCACACGCAAAAACGTCTACCCCAGAGCAATCTCAAAAGCGCGCAGATGATGTGGGACTTCTGGTCCCACTCGCCTGAGGCGCTGCACCAGGTCACCATCCTGTTCTCGGACCGTGGAATCCCTGACGGCTACCGTCACATGCACGGCTTCGGCAGCCACACCTATAGCCTGCTCAATGCCAGGGGCGAGCGTCACTGGGTGAAGTGGCATTACAAAACCCGGCAAGGGATCAAGAACCTCGCGCCGGCAGATGCTGCACGCCTGGCGGGTACCGATCCAGACTACGCCCAGCGCGACCTGTTCGAAGCGATCGAGCGCGCAGACTTCCCGAAATGGCGCGTTTGCATTCAGATCATGACTGAGGCGCAAGCGGCTGCTCATTATGAAAATCCTTTCGACGTGACCAAGACCTGGTCGCAGAAAGAGTTTCCGCTGATCGAAGTGGGTGAGCTTGAGCTTAACCGTAATCCGCTGAACTACTTCGCTGAAGTCGAGCAAGCGGCATTCGGGCCAAGCAACATGGTCCCAGGTGTTGGCTTGTCGCCGGACCGCATGCTCCAGGGCCGTGTATTCGCGTATGCGGATGCCCACCGCTACCGCATAGGTACCAATCACCAGCATCTGCCGGTGAATGCACCTCTCAGCCCTGTGAACACTTACCAGCGCGACGGCTCGATGGCATTTGGCAGCAATGGTGGTGCGGCACCCAACTATGAGCCGAACAGCTACGTGGACGCTCCGAAGCAGGCGCCTCGTTACGCCGAGCCAGCCCTGCAGCTGAGCGGCGCCGCTGACCGCTTTGATCATCGCGAAGACACCGACTACTACAGTCACGCCGGTGCGCTGTTTCGCCTGATGAACGACGAGCAAAAGCATCTGCTGGTCAGCAACATCTCTGGAGCGATGTCGGGTGTTTCCAGCGACGTGGTTGATCGTCAGCTGCAACATTTCTTCAAGGCCGATCCGGCGTATGGAGAAGCAATCGCAAAGGCACTCAACGTACAGATTAACGAAGTCTAAACGAGAAGCAGAACCGCCCTCATTTGGGCGGTTTTTGCGTTATTTAGGCCGGTTTTCTCTGAATATCTTCGCATTTATTGCGTCTGGCGAGTGACGTTCCGGGCATGTTGGTTCAAACTACAGACTTTCAAGCAGGGAGATGTAGGGCGATGCAAGGCCACCCAGATGTTATCGATTACCTCAACACGTTGCTGACCGGCGAACTCGCCGCGCGTGACCAGTATTTTGTTCACTCGCGGATGTATGAGGACTGGGGGTTCACCGAGCTCTACGAACGTATCAACCACGAGATGGAAGAAGAGGCGCAGCACGCTGACGCCCTGATGCGTCGCATCCTCATGCTCGAAGGCACGCCACGCATGCGTCCGGACGACCTGGATGTGGGCACCACCGTGCCGGACATGCTCGCCGCCGACCTGCGCCTGGAATACAAAGTCCGCGCCGCACTCTGCAAGGGCATCGAGCTCTGCGAGTTGCATAAGGACTACGTCAGCCGCGAGATCCTGCGTATTCAGTTGAACGACACCGAAGAAGATCACACCTACTGGCTCGAGAAGCAGTTGGGCCTGATCAAGTTGATCGGCCTGGAGAATTACCTGCAATCGCAGTTCTGATCCAAAAGATCGCAGCCTTCGGCAGCGCCTACAGGTGCGCGCATTCCCACGTAGGAGCTGCCGAAGCCTATAGAAGATACAAAAAAGCCCCTGTCACCGACAAAGTGACAGGGGCTTTTTCATGGGCGCAGATCAGTCCCGGTCGCGAGCCAGCAACGGCTTGAGATAAAAACCGGTGTGAGACTGCTTCATCTCGGACACTTCTTCGGGTGTGCCCACTGCAATGATCTGCCCACCCTTGGAACCACCCTCCGGGCCAAGATCCACCAGCCAGTCAGCTGTCTTGATCACATCCAGATTGTGCTCGATCACTACCACGGTATTGCCGTGGTCGCGCAGACGGTGCAATACATCGAGCAGTTGCTGGATATCCGCGAAGTGCAAGCCGGTGGTCGGCTCATCGAGGATGTACAGGGTCTTGCCCGTGTCACGTTTCGACAGCTCGCGGGACAGTTTGACCCGCTGGGCTTCACCGCCGGACAAGGTAGTCGCCGACTGTCCGAGCTTGATGTAGGACAAGCCCACGTCCATCAGGGTCTGAAGCTTGCGCGCCAGAGCCGGAACCGCATCGAAGAATACCCGGGCTTCCTCGATAGTCATCTCGAGGGTTTCGTGAATGTTCTTGCCCTTGTACTTGATCTCCAGGGTTTCGCGGTTGTAGCGCTTGCTCTTGCAGACGTCGCACGGCACGTAGATGTCCGGCAGGAAGTGCATCTCTACCTTGATCAGGCCATCACCCTGGCACGCTTCGCAGCGGCCGCCCTTTACGTTGAAGGAGAAGCGACCCGGGCCGTAACCACGGGAACGGGACTCCGGTACGCCGGCAAACAATTCGCGAATCGGCGTGAACAGCCCGGTGTAGGTCGCCGGGTTGGAGCGCGGCGTACGACCGATCGGGCTCTGGTCGATGTCGACAACCTTGTCCAGATGCTCCAGCCCCTTGATGCTGTCGTGTGCGGCAGCTTCGAGTGTGGTTGCACCGTTCAGCGCAGTGGCGCTCAGGGGAAACAGGGTGTTGTTGATCAGCGTCGACTTGCCCGAGCCGGATACGCCGGTCACACAGGTCAACAGGCCGATCGGAATCTCCAGGTCGACATTGCGCAGGTTATTGCCGCGAGCGCCCTTGAGAGACAACGACAGCTTCTTGTTGCGTGGGGTGCGCTTGGCGGGCACCGCGATCTTCACGCGTCCGGACAAATATTTGCCGGTCAATGAATCCGGGTGGGCCATGACCTCGGCGGGCGTGCCCTCGGCAACAATATGTCCACCGTGTACCCCGGCGCCTGGGCCGATATCCACTACGTAATCCGCCAGGCGGATCGCATCTTCATCATGCTCGACCACGATCACCGTGTTACCGATGTCGCGCAGGTGCTTGAGGGTGCCCAGCAGACGGTCGTTGTCACGCTGATGCAGACCGATTGAAGGCTCGTCGAGGATGTACAGCACGCCCACCAGGCCGGCGCCAATCTGGCTGGCCAGGCGGATTCGCTGGGCTTCACCGCCGGACAAGGTGTCAGCACTACGGTCCAGCGAGAGGTAGTCGAGACCCACGTTAACCAGGAACTGCAGGCGCTCGCGGATTTCCTTGAGGATTTTGTCGGCAATTTCACCGCGACGACCGGTGAGCTTCAGCCCACCGAAATATTCACAGGCGTCGCCAATCGGCAGGTTGGTCACTGCCGGCAGCGTCTTCTCGCCCACCCAGACGTGCCGCGCTTCGCGACGCAGGCGGGTGCCGCGGCAGTCCGGGCAAGGCTGGGTACTCAGGAACTTGGCCAGTTCTTCGCGCACCGACGCCGACTCTGTTTCGCGATAGCGACGTTCCAGGTTAGGCACGATGCCTTCGAATGGGTGCGAGCGTTTGACGATATCGCCACGGTCGTTCAGGTATTTGAAGTCGACGTTCTGCGAGCCACTGCCATGCAGAATGAATTTCTGCTGATCGGCGGGCAATTCGTTGAACGGCACTTCAAGGCTGAATTTGTAATGCGAGGCCAACGACCCGAGCATCTGGAAGTAATAGACGTTGCGCCGATCCCAGCCGCGTATGGCGCCCTCTGCGAGTGTCAGCTCGCCATTGACCAGTCGCTTGATATCGAAAAACTGTTTCACCCCCAGGCCGTCGCAGGTGGGGCAAGCGCCAGCCGGGTTGTTGAAAGAAAACAGCTTGGGCTCAAGCTCGCTGATCGCATGGCCGCAGATCGGGCAGGCGAAGCGCGCGGAGAAGATGATCTCTTCACCAGGCTCGTCGTCCATCGGCGCTACCAGGGCAATGCCGTCGGCCAGTTTCAAGGCGGTCTCGAAAGACTCGGCCAGGCGCTGTTGCAGATCGGCGCGAACCTTGAAGCGGTCGACCACGACATCAATCGAATGCTTTTTCTGCTTGTCCAGCTTCGGCAGTTCATCCAGCTCGCACAGCCGGCCGTTCACCCGGGCGCGCACGAAGCCCTGGGCGCGCAGTTCTTCGAAGACCGACAGGTGTTCGCCTTTGCGCTCGCGAATGACCGGGGCCAGCAGCATCAGCTTGCTGCCCTCCGGTTGAGCGAGGACCAGGTCGACCATCTGGCTGACGGTTTGCGCTTCCAGCGGGATATCGTGGTCCGGGCAGCGCGGGATACCAACGCGGGCGTACAGCAGGCGCAGGTAATCGTAGATTTCGGTGATGGTGCCGACGGTCGAGCGCGGGTTGTGCGACGTCGACTTCTGCTCGATGGAAATCGCTGGCGACAAGCCTTCAATGGTGTCGACGTCAGGTTTTTCCATCATCGACAGGAACTGCCGCGCATAGGCCGACAGCGATTCGACGTAGCGGCGCTGGCCCTCGGCGTACAGGGTGTCAAAAGCCAGGGAAGACTTGCCGGATCCGGACAGGCCGGTGATGACGATCAGTTTGTCCCGTGGCAGGGTCAGGTCGATGTTCTTCAGGTTGTGGGTTCGGGCCCCACGAATCAGGATCTTGTCCAAAGTGGCCTCGCTTGGCGGGCGTCGAAAACGTAGGAGTATACGGCCAAATACTGGATGGATGCACACTATCAAACGAGCGGGTTATTCTCTTACATGAAGAGTCTGACAGGTGAGCGCGGCAAAGCGTCGCGATATACCCTGTCAATCGATGGGACTGGTAGAATCGCCGCCGGTTCACATGAGGTTTTTCCATGCACGATCCCCACAGCGAACGCATGAGTGGCAGTGAGACCCGCGCAGCAAGCGGTCTGGCCCTGGTGTTCGCCTTCCGTATGCTTGGCATGTTCATGGTGTTGCCCGTGTTGGCGACCTATGGCATGGACCTGGCTGGCGCCACCCCGGCCCTCATCGGACTGGCGATTGGCGCTTACGGCCTGACCCAGGCGCTCTTCCAGATTCCGTTCGGCTTCATTTCCGATCGCATCGGCCGTCGCCCGGTGATCTACCTGGGGCTAATCATCTTTGCCCTGGGTAGCGTATTGGCCGCCAATGCCGATTCGATCTGGGGTGTGATTGCCGGGCGAATCCTGCAGGGTGCAGGCGCGATTTCCGCTGCGGTGATGGCACTGCTGTCCGACCTGACCCGCGAGCAGCACCGCACGAAAGCCATGGCCATGATCGGCATGACCATCGGCTTGTCATTCGCCGTCGCAATGGTCGTGGGCCCTCTGCTGACACGCGCCTTCGGCCTGTCCGGGTTGTTCCTGGCCACTGGCGCCATGGCGCTGCTTGGCATCGTCATCGTGATGTTCATGGTGCCCCGTGCCACCGGTCCGCTGCTGCATCGAGAATCCGGTGTGGCCCGCCAGGCGCTGCTGCCAACGCTCAAGCATCCGGACCTGTTGCGCCTTGACCTGGGCATTTTTGTGTTGCACGCCATGTTGATGTCCAGCTTCGTTGCCTTGCCCCTGGCACTGGTCGAAAAAGCCGGCCTGCCCAAGGAGCAGCACTGGTGGGTTTACCTCACTGCGCTGCTGATTTCCTTCTTCGCCATGATCCCGTTCATTATCTACGGCGAGAAGAAACGCAAAATGAAACGAGTTTTATTGGGCGCGGTGCTGACGCTGATGCTCACTGAGCTATTCTTCTGGCAGTTCGGCGATAGCTTGCGGGCTCTGGTAATCGGCACGGTGGTGTTCTTCACCGCGTTCAATCTGCTGGAAGCTTCGTTGCCATCGCTGATCAGCAAGGTTTCACCGGCAGGCGGCAAGGGCACGGCCATGGGGGTTTATTCCACCAGTCAGTTCCTCGGTTCGGCGTTGGGCGGGATCATGGGCGGGTGGATGTTCCAGCATGGCGGTTTGTCGGCTGTGTTCCTTGGATGCGCCGGGCTGGCTGCCCTCTGGTTGGCCTTTGCTGTTACCATGCGCGAACCACCCTACGTGACGAGCCTGCGCTTGCCGCTGTCGCCCGAGGCGATCCGCGAAGCGGGTCTGGTCGAGCGCCTGATGGCCGTCGTAGGGGTAACAGACGCAGTCGTGGTTGCTGATGAAGCAGCCATTTACATCAAATTGGACACCGAACTATTGGATCGCACCACCCTCGAGCGCCTGGTGAACAACCCGGCCCCGACAGCGTGCGAAGCCTAGGAGAACGTTATGGCCCGTGGGGTTAACAAAGTCATATTGGTCGGCACTTGCGGCCAGGATCCCGAAGTTCGCTACCTGCCTAACGGTAACGCCGTGACTAACCTGAGTCTGGCGACCAGCGAACAGTGGACCGACAAGCAAACCGGTCAGAAGGTCGAGAAGACCGAATGGCACCGTGTATCGATGTTCGGCAAGGTTGCCGAGATCGCCGGCGAATACCTGCGTAAGGGTTCGCAGGTGTACATCGAAGGCAAGCTGCAGACCCGCGAGTGGGAAAAAGACGGTATCAAGCGTTACACCACTGAAATCGTGGTCGACATGCAAGGCACCATGCAGCTGCTGGGCGGCCGTCCACAACAGGGCGACCAGCAAGGCGGGGGCAACAACTACCAGCAGTCCGCCCCGGCTCCACGCCAGCAGGCTCCACGTCCGCAATCGGCACCGCAACAGTCTGCACCGCAGCAGTCGCGTCCAGCCCCTCAGCAGGCCGCTGCGCAGCCAGCTCCGGATTTCGACAGCTTTGATGACGATATCCCGTTCTGATCCGCAGCTTGTTCAGAACCGCAAAACAAAAAAAGCGAAGCCATATGGCTTCGCTTTTTTGTGGGCGCCGTTAAAAGGTTAACGGGACAGAGCAGTCACATTGGCCCGCGCCGAGTGCAGTTTCTTGTAGCTGTCGATCAGCCGCAGGTGCCGGTCCAGCCCCTCCAGCTTCATGCTGGTCGGCGTCAAGCCATGGAAGCGCACGCTGCCGTCCACCGAACCAATCGCCGCATCCGTTCGCTCGTCGCCAAACATCCGGCGGAAATTAGCCTCGTAGTCTTCCAGTTCCAGGTCTTCGTCGAGTTTCATTTCCAGCACGACGTTGACTGCCTGATAGAACAGGCCACGTTCAACGGTGTTGTCGTTGTACTGCAGGAACATTTCCACGGCCTCTTTCGCCTCTTCATATTGCTGCAGGGCGAGATAAATCAGCAGCTTCAACTCCAGGATCGTCAACTGACCCCAAGCGGTGTTGTCATCAAATTCGATGCCGATCAACGAAGTGATGTCGGTGTAGTCGTCCAGCTCACTTTCCACCAGGCGCTCAACCAGTGCCTGCAGTTCCTCGTCGTCCAGGCGATGCAGGTTGAGGATGTCGGCGCGGAAGAACAGCGCCTTATTGGTGTTGTCCCAGATCAGGTCGTCCGCCGGATAGATTTCCGAGTAGTCCGGCACCAGGATGCGGCACGCCTTGGCGCCGATATGCTCGTAGACCGCCATGTACACCTGCTTGCCCATGCCGTCGAGAATGCCGAACAAGGTTTCGGCTTCTTCGGCATTCGAGTTTTCGCCCTGGCCGGAGAAGTCCCACTCGACGAATTCGTAATCCGATTTGGAACTGAAGAAGCGCCACGACACCACGCCGCTCGAGTCGATGAAGTGTTCGACGAAGTTATTCGGCTCGGTGACCGCGTGCCCTTCAAAAGTCGGCTGGGGCAAGTCGTTGAGGCCTTCGAAGCTGCGACCCTGGAGCAATTCGGTCAGGCTGCGTTCCAGTGCCACTTCCAGGCTTGGGTGGGCGCCGAACGAGGCGAACACGCCGCCGGTGCGCGGGTTCATCAGGGTCACGCACATCACCGGGAATTCACCTCCCAGGGACGCATCCTTGACCAATACGGGGAACCCTTGCTCCTCCAGGGCCTGAATGCCGGCCAGGATACCCGGGTACTTCGCCAGCACGTCGGCCGGCACATCAGGCAAGGCAAATTCGCCTTCGATGATTTCGCGTTTGACCGCGCGCTCGAAGATCTCCGACAGGCATTGCACCTGGGCTTCGGCCAGGGTGTTGCCGGCACTCATGCCGTTGCTCAGGAACAGGTTCTCAATCAGGTTGGAAGGGAAGTACACCACTTCACCGTCCGAACGCCGCACGTAAGGCAGCGAGCAGATGCCACGTTCTTCATTGCCCGAGTTGGTATCGATCAGATGGGAGCCGCGCAGCTCGCCGTCGCGGTTGTAAATCTTCAGGCAGTACTCGTCGAGAATTTCAGTCGGCAGCGCGTCTTTGCGGCCAGGCTTGAACCAGCGCTCGTCCGGGTAGTGCACAAACGCGGCGTTGGCGATGTCTTCGCCCCAGAACTGATCGTTGTAGAAGAAGTTGCAGTTGAGTCGCTCGATAAACTCGCCCAGCGCCGACGCCAGCGCGCCTTCCTTGGTCGCACCCTTGCCGTTGGTAAAGCACATTGGCGAGTG
The DNA here is from genome assembly GCF_040310305.1 of Pseudomonas sp. HY13-MNA-CIBAN-0226. NCBI lineage: Bacteria > Pseudomonadati > Pseudomonadota > Gammaproteobacteria > Pseudomonadales > Pseudomonadaceae > Pseudomonas > Pseudomonas sp. HY13-MNA-CIBAN-0226. The sequence continues at coordinate 175,550 of NZ_JBEOPS010000009.1, read as the reverse complement.
CGCATCGCGGATATGCAGCGACCACACATTGGGTACGATATTGCGCCACGAGGCGATTTCGATCTTCATGCCCAGGTCGGCCAGAATGGCCGACATGTTGGCGATGGTTTGCTCCAGCGGCAGGTCCTTGCCGGCAATATAGGTGCTTGCCTGGGCGTTGGAAGCCGGCATCAGCAGCGCCTGGGCATCGGCGTCGAGGTTGTCCACTTCCTCGATCACAAACTCAGGGCCGGCCTGCACCACTTTTTTCACGGTGCAACGGTCGATGGACCGCAGGATGCCCTGGCGGTCTTTGTCGGAAATGTCGGCGGGCAGTTCGACCTGGATCTTGAAGATCTGGTTGTAACGGTTTTCCGGGTCGACAATGTTGTTCTGTGACAGCCGGATGTTGTCGGTAGGGATATTGCGGGTGCTGCAGTACAACTTTACGAAGTACGCCGCGCACAGCGCCGACGAAGCCAGGAAGTAGTCGAACGGGCCCGGTGCCGAGCCATCGCCCTTGTAGCGGATAGGTTGATCGGCCACCACCGTGAAGTCATCGAACTTGGCTTCAAGTCGAAGGTTGTCGAGAAAGTTGACCTTGATTTCCATGGGGGTTACCAGAATAGCGGGCTAGTCGATTTGGCCGCCATTATCCGGCATTTCAACGGTAAGTCTCCCCCGTCGGGCTGTTTTAGCCGGCAAAGCAAGGGCCGGCCGGAGGATTCGGCCTGGCCCTTTTCAAGGTCAGCGGCTGGCTGCGAGGAATTCGTCAGTCGAGATTACGCTGGCGTAAGCAAAGCCCAAGGCCGACATGAACGCGGCGTGAACCTGGGCGGCTGGCACTGTGACGCCGTTGAACTCCAGGTCGCGTGAGGCGCAAGCGTCGTGAATCACGGTAACGGTGTAGCCGAAGTCGGCAGCGGCGCGGGTAATGCCGTCGATGCACATGTGGCTCATGCTGCCGACCACGACCAGTTCCTTGATACCTTGCTCGTCGAGGATCGACTGCAGTTCGGTTTCACGGAACGAGTTGACGAAGTGCTTGAGCACCACCGGTTCATCAGCGCGGTTCAGAACCTTGGGGTGCAATTTCGCGCCGTCGGAGCCTGGAGTGAAGAAGGGCGCTTCGTCGGAAGTGAACTCATGGCGAATATGCACCACCGAGTCACCGGCATCGCGAAAGGCCTTGAGCAGTCGTACGGCGTTGTCGGCAGCAGCGTCGGCGCCGACCAGCGGCCACTTGCCCTGGGGAAAGTAGTCGTTTTGGATATCGACTACGATGAGTGCTTGCTTGGCCATGACTGTTTCCTCTTGAAGTGTTTGGGTGTGCAATGGAGTATCGGGTGTGGCAGGCATTCCGAGGATTGGCCGCACCGACAATAGAAGGGGGAAAACTGACAATGAGTCTGCAAAGGACCGTCGCCGAGCTGGGCGTGCTGATCTATCCAGGCGCACAGATGGCAGCGGTACATGGCTTGACGGATCTGTTCGGGGTGGCCAACCGCATTGCTGCCGAACATCAGGCTGCACAACTGCCGCTGTTGCGGGTCAGTCATTGGCAAGTGACCGGCGATCTGCCCCCGACCCGGGTATACGACAGCCATCCCGCACCTGAACAATCCCTGGTGGCGATTTTGATCCCGCCGTCGATTGCCGGTTTTACCGAGGGCCAGGCCCCGCCGTCGTTGTTCCACTGGTTGCGTGAGCAACATGCCAGTGGTGCGACCCTGGGTGGCGTTTGCGTGGGTTCGATTCTGCTGGCCGAGAGCGGTTTGCTCGACGGCCGCAGCGCCACCACACACTGGACCTCGGCCAAGGGTTTCGCCGAGCGCTATCCTGCGATCAAGCTCAAGGCCGAGACGCCGATTGTCGATGATGGCGACCTGATTACCACGGCCGGGTTGATGGCCTGGTCAGAGCTGGGCCTGCGGCTCGTCGACCGCCTGCTCGGGCCGAGCATCGCTACCGGCACCGCACGTTTTCTGGTGGTCGAGCACAGCGACAGTGCCAGCGAGTGCGGCAGCAACTTCTCACCTATTCTCAGTCATGGCGACGCGGCGATCCTCAAGGTTCAGCATTGGCTGCAAAGCACAGGCGCGACCGAGGTATCCCTGAGCGTAATGGCGCAACGCGCGGGCCTGGAAGAACGCACTTTCCTGCGTCGTTTTCGTGCCGCTACCGGGCTCAAACCGACCGAGTACTGCCAGCATCTGCGAGTCGGCAAGGCGCGGGAAATGCTTGAATTCACCAACGGCACGATCGATCACATTGCCTGGACGGTGGGGTATCAAGACCCGAGTGCGTTCCGGGCCACGTTCAGGAAAATTACCGGCCTGGCGCCGAGTGATTACCGCAGTCGCTTCGGCGTCGGCGCTGGCCAGAGTTGAACGCTCGAACAGGGGGAATGTCGGAGTGATTAACCGCAAGATTCACTGGCGGCATCCAGCAGGTGGCACCCGGCTTGATCAGAAGCCCTGACCTGCGACATCCACCAAACGCAGATTGAAGGGGGATGCATGACCCCAACAAACCGCAAGAAACTGGTCGTCGCGCACTCCGTGCGGGCCCAGGCACCTCAGCATGAGGTGGAGACCAACCGCGCGCTGGCTCGTTGGCTGGCGCAGATTCTCGGGCTCAAGTTTGGTGGCAGTTACGACGCGAGCGTACACGGCGGTCGCGAGCTGTATCTATTGCCAACCCAGACGCTGGTAGGCGTGGCGGCCGCTCGGGAACTGGGGGTTAGGGGACCGGAAGATTTGTGGGGCGGCTATGTCGACCACGATTTCATCTGCACCAAGGCCATCAGCCATGGTTTATTCAGTCGCGATGCCTGTGCGCCTGAAGGCTGGTCACCGTTGTTTTCCGAGCGGGTGCGTAACGTGGTGCTGGACGGTCTGAGCGTCTTTTCCCTGGAAGACGCCCGTCCCGCAGCGGAGCATCTGTTGCAAAGCGGCCCGATCCGCTTAAAACCGGTGCACGCGTGCGCCGGTCGTGGCCAGGAGGTCGTCAAAACCCTCCAGCAATTCGACACCATTCTCGCCAGACCCGATGCCCAGTCTTTGTTCAGCGAGGGTGTGGTGCTGGAGCAGGATCTGCAAAACGTCATCACCCACAGCGTCGGCCAGAGCTTCATCGGCGACCAGGTGCTCAGCTACTGCGGTGATCAGTACCTGACCGAGGATGCTCACGGCGAGCAGGTCTACGGCGGTTCAAACCTGCTGGTCGTCCGGGGTTACTACGAAGACCTGCTCGAGTTACCGTTGGCAGAAGATGTGCGGCTGGCGATTCGCCAGGCCCAGGTGTTTGATAGCGCCGCCGACGAGGCCTACCCCGGTTTCTACGCTTCGCGGCGCAATTACGATATCGCCCAAGGCCTGGACAGCGAAGGGCAGGTGCGCAGCGGGGTGCTGGAGCAGTCCTGGCGCATGGGCGGCGCCAGCAGCGCTGAGGTGGCGGCCCTGCAGTCCTTCGTCAACGATCCGGGGATGCGCGCGATACGGGTGTCGTCGGTGGAAACCTACGTTGATCAGCCGTTGCCGGCGGACGCTATCGAGGTGTACCGCGGACCCGCGGAAAACAGTGACTTTCTTCTCAAGTACGTAACGGTCAAATCCTATGACGGCTAGAAGCGAAACCATTCAGATCGACATCGACGATGAACAGATGAGCGGGACTTTCCTGAGCCCCAAGTCGAAAGTGCCAGGCGTGCTGTTTGTGCACGGCTGGGGCGGTAGCCAGGAGCGCGACCTGGAACGGGCCATGGGCATTGCCGGGTTGGGTTGCGTGTGCCTGACCTTTGATTTGCGGGGGCACACCGGCGGCACTGGCATTCCTTTGACCCGGGTCACCCGTGAGGACAATTTGCGCGACTTGCTGGCCGCCTACGACCGGCTGCTGGCCCATCCGGCCCTGGATACTTCGGCGATTGCGGTGGTCGGCACCAGTTACGGTGGTTACCTGGCGTCGATCCTGACGTCATTGCGTCCAGTGCGCTGGTTGGCCTTGCGAGTGCCGGCACTGTATCGCGATGAGCAGTGGCACACGCCCAAGCGCGAACTGGACAAGACTGATTTACGTGACTATCGCAGCACGCTGATCCGCGCCGACAGTAATCGCGCGCTGCACGCGTGTTCACAGTTCACCGGGGATGTCTTGCTGGTGGAGTCGGAGACTGATGATTTTGTCCCTCATGCGACCATCATGAGTTACCGCGCGGCGTGCCAGCAGACTCACTCGCTGACCCATCGGATCATCGATGGTGCGGACCATGCCTTGAGCGAGCCGGTGTCGCAGCAGGCGTACACCTCGATCCTGGTGGACTGGATTACCGAGATGGTGGTGGGCGAACGGCTGAGTATCATTCAATCGAAGTGAGAGGTGTGGCGTTCTTGAAACCATCGCGAGCAGGCTCGCGATGGCGTCATCTGTTTCACCAAATGGCTCAACCCGGCTTCTTGGCTATCCGCAGCGACTTGGCCTTGGCTTCCACCACCAGGTACATCACCAGCGTAATCAGCAGCGGCAAAATAAAGTAGATCGCCCGATACGCCAGCAACCCCGCCACCAGGCTGCCACGCGAAGCTTCATGCTGCAGCAGCGCGACAAACACCGCCTCCAGCACCCCAAGACCGGCAGGTATGTGGGTAATCACCCCGGCGATGGCGCTGATCAGCAGTACACCCAGCACCAGTGGATAATCCAGCTTGCTCGGGAGCAAGGTGAAAATCACGGCGGCCATCAGCGACCAGTTCAGCGCGCCCAATGCCAGTTGCAAGACCGCCATGCGCAGCGACGGTAGATTGATTTCCACTCCGCGAATCGACCACTCGCGACGTTTGGAAAACTGACACGCCGCCAGATACCCTGCGCTCACCAGCAACAGCAGCACCCCGACGCCCTGCAGGGCCGTGCTGCTCAGCTTCCAGCCCGGCGGCATGCGCACCAGTCCACTGCTGAACACCGCACCGGCAATCACCATATAGCCGAACCAGTTGGTCGCCAGGCTGAGGCCGAGGATCTTGGCGATGTTCGCCTTGCTCACGCCCAGGCGCGAATACAGGCGATAGCGCATGGCGATGCCGCCGACCCAGGCGCTGAGATTGAGGTTAAACGCATAGCTGATGATGCCCACCGGAAGGATCTGTTTCCAGGTCAGGTCCTGGCGTATGTAGGTGCGACCAATCAAGTCGAAACAGGCGTATACCAGAAAGCTCACCAGCGTCAGCCCTGAAGCAATGATCAAAGTGCGTACTTTGAAGTCCGCCAGGGTGTCGAACACTTCATTCCATTCGATGCGGCGGGCGAGCATCGTGAACAGCACGATCAGCGCCAGGAAAAACAGCATCGTCAGTGGCCGTTTCCAGCGACTCCAGCGGGATTTTCCCGGGCTCTCGGCGTGCGGCGCCGACTGTGTTTCAGCGCTGCTCATGGCGATCACTCCCGGTCGAATGGGTAAACAGTTTCAGGCGCGGCTTATGGGCCGGTAACCAACCGGCCCATGCAGGGAAGTGGCGCAGAAAGTGGAACACCAGAAAGCCCACGGTCATGTGCCAAATCCGCCCGCGTGGAGATTTCTCTGCGGACATGGCCTTGCAGTGATTGTTGCTCAGGTCTTCAAGGCGCTCGAACAGTTGGCGATTGAAGGTGCGATCGCGAATCAGCACATTGGCTTCAAGATTCATCGACAGGCTCAGCGGGTCCAGGTTGCTCGAACCAACGGTGCTCCAGTCCTCATCCACCAGCGCCACTTTGCCGTGCAGCGGGCGCTGGCAGTACTCGTGAATCTGCACGCCGGACTTGAGCAGGTAGTCGTACGTCATGCGTGCAGCCAGCTTGGCGACCAGCATGTCCGGCTGGCCTTGCAGGATCAGTTTGACTTCCACGCCCCGGCGGGCCGCATTGCGGATCTCGCGCAGCAGGCGATAGCCCGGGAAGAAATAGGCGTTGGCGATCACCACCCGGCGCTGGGCACTGCGCAGCACCTGCCGATAGACCTCTTCAATATCGGTGCGATGGTCACCGTTATCGCGATACACCAGGCGCACCTGGCCATCGTGGTCGGTGAACGCCAGTTCCGAGCGCCGCTGCCGACGACGCTGCCACCAATACTTGGCGCGGCCAGGGCGGCCACTTTGCAGCAGGGCAAAGTGATGGATATCAGCCACTGCCGGCCCCTGGATCTCCACGGAATAATCCTGCTTGGCTTCAGGGCCGAAATCGAGCAGGTGATCGCCGGAAAAGTTGATGCCGCCGATAAATGCAATCGTGCCGTCCACCACCACAATCTTGCGGTGCAACCGGCGGAACCAGTTGGTGCGTACGCCAAGGCGCTTGGGGGCTGGGTCGAATATCTGCAGGTGCACACCGGCTTCGCTCAGCGCCGTGAGATAGCCCGTGCTGAGTTCGCCGCAGCCAAAACCATCAAGGCTGGCAGTGACGCGCACCCCGCGTCTGGCGGCGTCGATCAGCACTTCCTGCAATTCGTTACCGACCTTGTCTTCAAAGACGATGAACGTTTCCAGGAGGATTTCCGTCTTGGCCTGGCGCATCGCCTCGAACACCCTGGGGAAATATTCCTCACCGTTTTCCAGCAGTTCCACACGATTATTGCCTTGCCAGCCGTACTCGACATCAACGGCTGCAGGCTCGCGCACCGGGGGGACGGAAACGCTGTCCAGCGTGGTTTTATCCATCGACGGGATACTCATAGCTCGATCTCCACCGATAGCGGTGCGTGGTCGGAAAGATGGGACCAGGGCCGTGCAGCCAATACCTGCGGGCGGCTGGCCTTGAGGTTGCGGACATAAATGCGGTCCAGGCGCAGGACCGGCAGGCGAGCCGGAAAGCTGCGCGCGGGCTTGCCATGATGCTCGGCGAACACTTCGCGCAAACCGCACGGCTTGAGCAGCGCATCGGCGCGCTGGCGCCAGTCATTGAAATCGCCGGCGACTATCACCGGCGCATCCTTGGGCAGCTCTTCCAGACGCCGGGCCAGCAGGCCCAGTTGTTCGTTGCGGTGGGCCTCGTGCAGGCCCAGGTGGACGCAGATCGCATGCACCTCCGGACCGTCGCCCGGCAGGCGTAGCACGCAGTGCAAAATTCCGCGGTTTTCATGGCCGCTGATGGACACGTCGAGATTGTCATGGCGGATGATCTGGAATTTCGACAGCAGCGCATTACCGTGATCGCCCTCGGGGTAGACCGCGTTGCGGCCATAGGCAAATTGTGGCCACAGGCTGTCGGCGAGGAATTCGTACTGCGGCATCGTCGGCCAGTTGTCGTAGCGCTGGGGATGTTGCTCGTGGGTGCCGTGGACTTCCTGCAAAAACACCACGTCGGCGGACACGGCGCGCACCGCTTCGCGTAACTCGGGCAGGATGAAACGCCGGTTGAGCGCGGTGAAACCCTTGTGAGTGTTCACCGTCAGCACGGTGAAACGCCGCACGGCCGCGAGGGGTTGCAATTGTTCTGGTGCCTCGGGCTGTTCAGACATGCTCATGACAGCACTCCTTCGGCTGCGGGCTCGCCGGGGGTAGTGGCCAGACTGTCTGCAAGATGGAAGCGCTCCAGCAGCCTACGCGCATCAAACGGCGCGCGAACCTTGATGTCGTTATCGAAATAGCAGAACACTTCGCGGGACTTGCGCGGCTGGGGTTTGAGCCGCGGAGCGATCAGCTGTGGATCCGCAGGTTGCTGCCCATGGTTCCAGGCATCGATCCGGTCGCCCCAGCGTTTCAGCGCCTGGGCCGTGTAGCCGCTGGCATACAGTTCTTCGGCCCCGTGCAGGCGCAAGTAGACAAAATTGCTGGTGATGTCTTCGCGATAGGACCATTTTCCCGCCGTGTCGGCGATCACCAGTGCCACGTTGTAGCGCTTGAGCAAGCGCACGAACGCCGGGTCGACGAAACTATCGTTACGGATTTCCACGGCATGGCGCAGCGGTCGTTTCCTGTAGGCCTTGATACTGGCATGCCCCGGTACATGGGAATCGTGCTGGCGGGCGAGGGCGGCGGCCTGCTGGGTGTTGTGGGGGAGCTGTTCGAGAAAGCTTTCGAACAATTCGGCATTGAATTTGAAGTTGGGCGGGAATTGCCAGAGGACCGGCCCCAGCTTTTCCTTGAGTTCCAGCACCCCGGAGGCGAAGAAATTGGCCAGGGGCTTATGCACGTCGCGCAAGCGTTTGACGTGGGTGATGAACCGTGGGGCTTTGACGCTGAAGACGAAATCCGCCGGGGTTTGGGCGTACCACTCGGCATACCGCTGCGGACGTTGCAACGCGTAGAACGATCCATTGATTTCGATGCTGTTGACCGCCCTCGACGCGAACTGCAATTCGCGTTTCTGGGTCAACCCCTTTGGGTAGAAATCCCCCCTCCAGGGCAAGTAGCGCCAGCCTGAAATACCAATATGAATCCCCGCCATGTCGCCTCCCGTCTTGTGGTCCTCGGTTTACCCCGTTCCATTGCTGACTGCGGGGCGATAGAGAAAGTTTCGAGCGGGCTACGGACGGTATCTCCCGTGGACAAGCGGCGAGGAGAGGGTTTTGCCAGTTATTGATGGGGCACTGCTGCCGCTATCTCGCGGCCAAAACCGAACTTGCACGGGATTTGTCGATCAGTTCCTCACAGATGCGTTTTCGAGGAGCTCCGCGTTTTGCTCAAGTTCAGGACCGCGATACTACTGGGGGCGTTGCTGATTTTTGCCAGCAACGCATTACAAGCCGCCGCGTTGCCGGGCCTTCCAGCCGCTGCCGAAGAGCCGGCCACGCCGGAGCCGCTGGTGCAGGGCGGTTTGCTCGGTGCCATCAGTTCCAGCATCGATAACGTGCAGGACAAACTCGACCTCAACGAAGACCTGGTGGACGCCTGGCGTTTGCGAGCTGATCGGGCAGCGGACGAAGTCGACAAGCTGGTCAACCAGCCCTCGGCGCGCTCGCCCATGAGCATCGCGGGTGACTTCCTGTTGTTGTCCGGGGTCTGGCTGGGCGCCTTTGCCTTGCTCACGGTGCTCGGTGGCCTGCTGGCCAAGCGGCTGAACCAGGGTCGCTGGCTAGGTACCCGCCAACGCAGTCAGGACCTGCTCAGCTACGTATTGCCCTACACATTGCCCGCGATTATGTGTCTGCCGCTGACGCTGTCCATCAGCCATTTCCTGCCAGCCTCGGTAGGCCGGGCGTTGGCGCTGTGCTTTGCCTACGCCACCAGCAGCGGGATATTTTCCACTTCGATGCTGCTGTGTGTGATCGTCATGTTCAACACCGGGCACAAGCGTGCGGCGGTGCAGATCATCCGCGACTACTGTCCCAAGCCTCTATTCATGATCGGCTTCCTCGCCGCGCTGAGCGATGCCCTGACCAGCCCGCAGATCGCCCGGCAACTGGGCGGCAATATCACCAGCAGCATCGCGGTGTTCACCGGGCTGTTTGCGTCGATCATCTTTGGCTTGCTGGTGATCCGCCTGCGTCGTCCGGTGGCTCACCTGATTCGCAACCGACCCCTGGCGCAACGGCTCAAGCAGCCATCGCTGCAGGAGTCCCTGCGAATTTTCTCCGGACTCTGGTACTGGCCGATCCTGCTGATGGTCATGGTGTCAGCGATCAATTTGATCGGGGTAGGGGAGGATAATCAGAAAGCCCTGCGCTGTGCGTTGTTCACCACCATCCTGCTGATCGCCACGGTATTTCTCAGCACGGTATTCCAGCACCTGTTCAAGTCGCGAAAAGCCGAGGCGCTGCAGCGCAGCAGCGCTTACAAGGAGCGTTTTCTCAGCCTGCTGCACGCACTGGTGCGGATTGTGATGGCAGTGGCTTTTATCGAGATTCTGGGCCGGATCTGGGGAGTTTCGCTGTTCGAATTTGCCGAACGCAACTCGATCGGGCGGGCGATCAGCGACTCGCTGAGCCGCATCGGCCTGATCTTCCTGGTGACCTGGCTGTTCTGGGTGGTGCTCGACACGGCCATTCAGGAGGCCCTGAAGCCGCCCGTCAACAAGCGCTCATCGGCGCGTCAGCCCAGCACCCGGGTGAAAACCATCCTGCCGCTGCTGCGCAATGCGATGAAGATCATCCTGGTGGTGATCTGCGCGATTACCACCATGGCCAACCTGGGGATCAACGTGGCGCCACTGCTTGCCGGTGCCGGGGTGGTCGGTCTGGCGATCGGTTTCGGCTCCCAGCAGCTGGTGCAAGACGTGATCACGGGCCTGTTCATTATTATCGAAGACACGCTATCGATCGGCGACTGGGTGGTGCTCGACTCGGGCCACGCCGGCACTGTCGAGGGCCTGACCATTCGCACCTTGCGCCTGCGCGATGGCAAAGGCTTCGTGCACTCGGTGCCGTTCGGCCAGATCAAGGCGGTTACCAATCAATCTCGGCAGTTCGCCTATGCGTTTTTCTCGGTGCAGTTCACGTATGACACCGATGTTGATAAGGCCATCGAGCTGATCCGCGAGGCCGGGGAGTCGATCCGCGAAGATGCGTTCCTCAAGTACAACCTGCAGGGGCCGCTTGACGTGTTTGGTGTCGACAAGATGGACCTCAATGGCGTGGTGCTTACCGCACAGTTCCGCACGGTATCGGGTGGGCAATATGCGGTGAGCCGGGCGTTCAACCAACGCTTGAAAAAGCTTGTGGATAACAGCCCTTGGGTGCATTTCGCGCAGACTTATCCACAGCAGGTTTTGTTGCCCAAGCGGCAGGGTGACGAGGTTCTGGAGGATGGGCAGGCTCCACAGCATGGGGCTGTTTTGCTGCCGGATCCGCCGCGTTCGCAGTGATTTTCGGTGTGGGTCACACCGCTATCGCGAGCAGAAAATTTGTAACCCCCGATCAACCCTGTGGGAGCGGGCTTGCCCGCGAAGGGGCCATCGGCAACAGCACAATCCACGCAAATACACTTTACGGGTGACGGTTGCGTACTAAACCCGCAAAATGCAACGATTCCGGCAATTATCAATGGCATCACCCTGGGTGCTGTCTAACAGCCATCGTTCCAATCAGACTGGGCCTGCTGACTCTATGCGAATGCGCCTTATGTTACTGGGCGGCGGAAATGCCCTTGGGCAGGCGCTGATTCGCCTCGGTGCGGAGGAAGACATCGGCTTCCTCGCCCCCCGCCCGCCGCAAGACGGCTGGGATGCCGCGAGCCTGACGCAATTGCTCGACGACACCCGCCCGGACGCGCTGATCAACCTTGCGTACTACTTCGACTGGTTCCAGGCCGAGGCGGTCAGCGAGCAGCGTCTGGCCGGGCAGGAGCGCGCAGTCGAGCGCCTGGCCGAATTGTGCCAGCACCACAATATCGTCCTGCTGCAACCGTCGAGCTATCGGGTGTTCGACGGTTCCCGCGCGACGGCCTACAGCGAAAAAGACGAGCCGGTGCCCTTGGGCCTGCGTGGTCAGGCCCTGTGGCGTATCGAGCAAAGCGTGCGGGCCACTTGCCCGCAGCATGTGCTGCTGCGCTTCGGCTGGCTGCTCGATGACAGCGCCGATGGCGCCCTGGGGCGTTTCCTGGCTCGTGCCGAGCAGCCAGAAGAACTGCTGATGGCTGATGATCGCCGAGGCAATCCGACGCCGGTCGACGATGCCGCCCGGGTGATTATTTCGGTGCTCAAGCAACTTGATTGTGCAGCGCCGCTGTGGGGCACCTACCATTACGCAGGGCATGAGGCCACTACGCCGCTGGCACTGGGGCAGGCTATCCTGACCGAAGCGCGCAACCTGCACCCGCTGGCCATCGAAGCACCGACCGCCCAGGCTCACGCCGCGCGCCCTGACGCTGCCGACGAGCCGCAGCATGCAGTGCTGGCCTGCAAGAAAATTCTGCACACGTTCGGGATCAAGCCGCGTGCCTGGCGCGCGGCACTCCCGAGCCTACTGGACAGGTTCTATCGCCATGGCTGACGGCCCAATTCTCATCACCGGCGGTGCCGGTTTCATCGGCTCGCACCTGACCGATGCCTTGCTCGCCAAGGGCCATTCGGTGCGCATTCTCGACGACCTGTCCACCGGCAAGCGCAGCAACCTGCCGCTGGACAATCCCAAGGTTGAGCTGATTCTCGGTGATGTCGCCGATGCAGCGCTGGTGGCGCGCACGATGGTCGGCTGCAGCGCCGTGGCACACCTGGCGGCGGTCGCTTCGGTCCAGGCCTCGGTGGATGATCCGGTCAGAACCCACCAGAGCAATTTCGTAGCTTCGTTGAATGTGTGCGAAGCCATGCGCCAGGCCGGAGTCAAACGCGTGTTGTTTGCCTCCAGCGCGGCGGTCTACGGCAACAACGGTGAAGGCGAGTCGATCGACGAAGAAACGCCCAAATCGCCGTTGACGCCCTATGCCTCGGACAAACTGGCCAGCGAGCACTATTTTGACTTCTACCGGCGACAGCATGGCCTGGAACCGGTGGTCTTCCGTTTCTTCAACATCTACGGCCCGCGCCAGGATCCGTCCTCGCCGTACTCCGGGGTGATCAGCATCTTCAGCGAGCGGGCGCAGAAAGGCTTGCCGATCACCGTGTTTGGCGATGGCGAGCAGACTCGGGATTTTGTTTACGTTGAAGACCTCGTCGACCTGTTGGTGCAGGCCATCGAGAAGCCGCAGGTCGAGGTGGGCGCGATTAATGTTGGCTGGAACCAGGCGACTACGCTCAAGCAGATGCTGCAGGCGCTGGAAGTGGTGGTGGGTCAGTTGCCGCCGGTGAGCTACGCACCGGCGCGCTCCGGAGATATTCGTCATTCACGGGCGAACAATCGACGGCTGCTGGAGCGGTTTACCTACCCGGAGCAGACGCCGATGAGCGTGGGGTTGGCGCGGTTGTTGGGGCGCTGAGTCCTGCCGCAATGATAAAGGCGCCTCGAAGGCGCCTTTATCATTTCTGGACGGGTGTTGACCTTGCTCGCGAAAGCGTTCCGACCCAAGCGGTTTAGAACTTGTAACCCAGGCCAACCATGTAGATGAACGGATCCACATCCACGTCGACCTTGGCCCGGGTGCCCGGTGCCACTGCGTTGTTTTCCACGGTGGCGGTGGTGTCGATGTCGATGTAGCGCACCTGCGCGTTGAGCATGATGTTGTCGGTGATCATGTAGTCGGCACCCACCTGGAACGCCATGCCCCAGGAGTTTTCCGCCTTGAAGTTGCTGAAACCGTTGGCGCTGGCTTCACTGCCCACGTGTTCGTCGTAGATCCAGGTGTAGTTGATGCCGGCACCCACATACGGCTGGAATAGCGACTTGTGATCCAGCGGGTAGTACACCACGCTCAGGGTCGGCGGCAGGTGTTTGAGCGAACCGAGTTTGCCGTTGGCCGCACCCAGGGCGGTGCCTTTGATCTTCACGTCGTGCTCGAACGGGGAGGCGGCGAGCAATTCGATACCCCAGTGGCTGTCGATCATGTACGCGAAGTTCAAACCCAGCTGCGTGTCGCTGCTCATGGTCGCCTTGCCACCCAGGTCGGCCCCGGCCAGTGGGCCCTGGTCGACCTTGACGCTGGAGCTGTCGGCTGTCGGGTTGACGGTGATAGCGCCAGCGCGAACGATGATATCGCCAGCGTCGTGGGCATGGGCGAGCGGGGCTGCGAGCGCGAGGGCAAACAGCGAAGCGCAGAGCGCGGACTTGTGCATGAGGGCTCCAAAGGACGTTAAAAATTTTCGATGTCCAATGGTAAGGCGGCTAACAATCAGGTCTTTTGATTCAGCTCAATGAAACAGTGAAGGGGTGGTTTTTCGTGGAACCTTTGAGGGCCCCATCGCTGGCAAGCCAGCTCCCACAGTGATCGAGTCGTTCACACTTTTTGTGTCACCGACGAAACCTGTGGGAGCTGGCTTGCCAGCGATGGGGCCCTTACAAACAGCCTAAAATTACCGGGGTTTACTCCGGCAGCTCATACGCATAAATCTTGTCCGCCTCCATCTGATACCCCGCATCCGCCAGTTCGCTGGTCGACGCCTTCACCTGCATCGCACCCTCGATCCAGTAAGGCTGATACAGCTCCTCCAGCTTCACGCCCAACTCGCTTTTCACATGCACGATCTGGTTCGACGGCGGTGGCGGTACGTGGATGCAGGCGCCGAAATACGGCACCAGCAGAAACTCCGTGGTGCGCCCTTCCTCACTCACTTCCAGTGGCACGATGTACCCCGGCAGGCGAATGTTCTGGCCGTCGAGTCCCTGCACCACGGGGGCATTGGGCATGTCCTGCTTCGCCGCGGGTGCCGATTCGGCCGACAGCGCACTGCTCATCTGCGACAGGTCATGCAGCGGCGTCATGTCCGGCACTTCCGGTGCTGCGTCCGGGGGGATCATCTCCGACCAGGTCAGGTCCTTGGGCTGGGCTGCCCACAGCGGCAGGGCGAACAGCATCAACAGCGCGAGCAGGACGCGGGGCATCTTCGACTTCCTCATAAACGGATCGACAGGCCATCGGCAAGGGATTGGCGATACGCACGCCAGGCCGGCACGCTCCCCATCAGTAACGCAGCGCACAGGATGCCACCGAGCAGCGTCCATTCATATTCACTTGGCCACGCCAACGGTAAATACAACCCGTAGTTGGCCTGCACGTAACCCTGGGCGCCTGCGATACACACATACAACAGGGCCACGCCGGCAATCACCCCGGACAACGCCAGGGCAAACGCCTCCAGCACCAGCAGCGAGGCGATATGCCACGGGCGAGCGCCGACCGAACGCAGAATCGCCATCTCCCGCCGGCGTTCGTTGAGGCTGGTGAGAATCGCCGTGAGCATGCCGATCAACCCGGTCAGTACCACGAACAGCGACACCACGAACAAGGCTTTTTCCGCTGTGCTCATCAGGCTCCACAATTCCTGCAGGGCGACGCCGGGCAGGATGGCAAGCATCGGCTCACCGCGAAATTCATTGATCTCACGCTGCAGGGCGAAGGTGGAAATCTTGCTGTTCAGGCCCAGCATGAAGGCGGTGATCGCCTGCGGCGTCAGGTCCATGTTGCGCGCCTGATCGGCACTGATGCGCCCATTACCCCGGGCCGGTACGCCGTTGTGCCAGTCGACGTGAATCGCTTCCATGCCACCCAGGCTGATGTGCAGCGTGCGGTCCACGGGCGTACCCGTGCGTTTAAGGACGCCGACCACAGTGAATGGTTTGTCGTCGTGCTTGACCAGGCTGATCACCGCGACGCCGTGGGCCAGGACCAGTTTGTCGCCGAGTTTGTAGTGCAGCGCATCGGCCACCTCGGCGCCGAGTACCACTTCGAACGGATCGGTGGCGAATGCGCGACCGTCGGCCAGTTCCAGGTGCTGCTGGCGGCCGTATTGATAGTGCTCGAAATACGCCTCGGTGGTGCCCATCACCCGGTAACCGCGATGGGAGTCGCCGAGGGACATCGGGATGGCCCACTTCACTTTCGGGTTGTTGGCGAAGTGCTCGAAGCTGTCCCAGCGGATGTTGTTGGTGGCATTGCCGATGCGAAACACCGAATACAGCAGCAGATTCACCGAACCGGAGCGTGCGCCGACGATGAGGTCGGTGCCACTGATGGTGCTGGCGAAACTGGCCTTGGCTTCGGTACGAACCCGTTCCACGGCCAGCAGCAGGCAGACCGACAAGGCGATGGCGAATGCAGTCAGGATCGCAGTAAAGCGACGATTAGCCAGGCTGGCCATGGCTAGACGAAACAGATACATCTCAAACCTCTTCGGACGTGGCGGCGCGGTTGAGTTCGGCCAGGGACAGATGGCGGTCGAACAGCGGCGCCAGGCTCTGGTCGTGGCTGACGAACAACAGGCTCGATCCGGCTTCGCGGCATTCGGCAAACAGCAGGCGGATGAAGTTTTCCCGGGCGTCGTAGTCCAGCGCCGAAGTCGGCTCGTCGGCGATCACCAGTTCAGGCTGGCCGATCAGCGCACGGGCGGCGGCTACTCGCTGTTGCTGACCGATGGAAAGGGAGTCGGCGCGTCGGCTCAACAGGTTCTGATCTTTCAGGCCCAAGTGGGCAAGCAGGGTGACGGCAGCCTGGTCGACGCTGCCGTGACGCTGGATTGCCCGTTCGGCGCGCAACCTGGAGAAATGGCACGGCAACTCGACGTTATCGCGCACCGAGAGGAATGGCAGCAGGTTGAACTGCTGGAAAATGTAGCCGGTGTGATCGACGCGAAACGTGTCGCGCGCACCGGCGGACAGCTCGGTCAGCTCCTGGCCGAGCAGGCGGATGCTGCCGCGATCGGGCTTCTGCACGCCACCGAGCAGCCCCAGCAGAGTGGTCTTGCCGCTGCCACTGGGCCCCTTGAGAAACAAGCTCTCGCCGGCTTCCAGGCGAAACGCCGGGATGTCGAGCAAGGGCGGATGACCGGGCCAGCTGAAGCCCAGGTTGGACAGTTCGATGAGAGGTTGAGTCATAACACCGGTTTCATGAAAGCGGATGACCCGGTAGGAGCTGCCGAGTGCAACGAGGCTGCGATCTTTTGATTTTTCAAAGCAAGATCAAAAGATCGCAGCCTCGTTGCACTCGTCAGCTCCTACGGGATTCAGGGTGGATTCAGAATGTCAGGGCAGCGGCCTTGGCCGTCACTTCAACGCCCTGCTGGCCGCTCGGGCCGATCAGTTGTACCTGAATTTTCTGGGTGGCCGGGAAGGTATTGAAGATATTCGCCAGATCCAGGGACTTCAGCGCTGCCGGTGTCGAACAGGTGAAGTGGTAATGGGCGTGAATTTCGCTGTGATCGTGGTGATGCTCGCCCTTGGACGTCGCTTCGTGATCATCCTCGGCGTCCGGTTTGTCACCGAACAGCGGGCTTTCCAGCGCTTGACTGGTTGCCACGCAGCCGGCAGCGGCTGGCAGGCTGAACAGGGCCAGGGGCTTTTCCAGCGCGGCCCGGGCAGCGGCGACCCTGGCTTTGTCGGCGTCGGTGGTGGCCTGGTGTTCGAAACCCACCAGGTTCATTGCCGGGCTTTGCAGTTCCAACTCCAGCGTCTGACCGTCCAGGGCCGCGTTCAAGCGGCCGACGCCATGCTCATGGGCCTCCAGGCTGGCATGCTCTTCGTTATGTTCATGGTCGTGATCATGTTCATGGGCTTGAGCGGCGTAAGCATCGGCCAGCGGCAACAGGGCGAATGGCAAAGCAAGCAACAGTCGACGCATGGGACTCTCCGGGCGGAAGGTAACGAAATGTTATGTGATCTTATAACGTGTACGGAGTTTGACTGCCTGCTTGGCGTTGCACAAGTCCCGTGGGAGCATGCGCAGAAGAAAAATGCGGGAGCAGACTCATGTTGCGTATACGCGGAAGCATCGGCGCCTGGCCGGTGGATTTGACATTGGAGATGGACGACGCGGATTGGGCGCGGCTTGGCGCGCAGTTGCAGGTCGCTCCGGTAGACGCCAGCGCTACGCCTGCGGCGAAACCGGTCCCCCAGGACGATGCGCTGTGGCAGGTCGCCAAGGATCTGTTGCGCCAGGCCGGGCAGTTGAGCGGGCCGGATTTGCTGGAGCAGCTGGAAGGGCTGACTGGCAGCGCGGCAGCGGGCAAGCGCTTGCTGGTGCGCTTGCGCCATTGTGCGGACGTGAAGGTGGTCAGCGGCGCAGATACGCCGCTTTACAGCTGGGTCGATTGAAGATCGCCGCCTCGCTTCGCTCGACAGCTCCTGCAAGGAGTCACGTGCACCCCGTAGGAGCTGTCGAGTGAAACGAGGCTGCGATCTGTTGCTCTTTTAATAAAGAGCAGCAAACAACTTGCGACGGTACGTGGTCACCAGCGGGTGATCGTTGCCCAGCAGCTCGAAGACTTGCAACAAGGTCTTGTGCGGCAGGCCTTCGTTGTAGCTGCGATTGCGGATGAACAGCTTGAGCAATCCGTCCAGCGCCGCATCGTATTGCTGACGGGCCAATTGCTGGACGGCCAGTTGATAGACGGCCTCATCGTCCAGAGGGTTCTTCGCCAGGCGCGCCTTCAGGTCTGCGGCATCCGGCAGGTCCTTGGCCTGGCCGAGGAACTGGATCTGCGCCTTGGCACCGGCCAGGGCGGCTTTGTGTTCGTCGCTCTTGACCGAGTCGAGTACCGATTGCGCATCAGCCAGCTCGCCACGTTCAGTCAGGCAGCGGGCGTAGAGAATCAGCGCCTTGGCGTTGGTATTGTCCTCACCCAGCAGCTCCTTGAGCACGGCTTCGGCATCGGCGAAGCGGCTGTCGTCGAACAACGCCTGAGCCTGTTCGAGCGGATCGGCGGCGGCCGGCGGTGGCATCTGCACATGCGGCTCGAGCATGGTGCGTACGGCTGACTCCGGCTGCGCGCCGGCAAAGCCGTCCACCGGCTGGCCGTCCTTGAACAGCACCACGGTCGGCAGGCTGCGAATGCCAAAGCGGGCGACGATGTCCTGCTCCAGATCGCAGTTGACCTTGGCCAGCAACAGCTCGCCCTGATAGCTCTCGGCGATGGTCTGCAGCATCGGCATCAGCACTTTGCACGGCGCGCACCATTCGGCCCAGAAATCCACCAGGACGGGTTTGTGGAATGAGTTCTCGATCACCGACTGGTCGAAATCGGCGGTGGTGGCGTCGAAGATGTACGGCGTTTCCTGACTCATGGGGGATCTCGTAAAAGCGTGAATGGGGCCACTATAAGGCTTGGCGGGGGGTGGCCGGAAGCGGGGTGTGACCGGGAGAGTTGTATCGCCTGATCTGACGCTTCGCCAGCAGGCTGGCTCCCACCATGGAATGCGGTCAACTGTGGGAGCCAGCCTGCTGGCGATGGCGTCAGACAGGGCGCCGCGCGTGGTAGAGACTCACATGCCGAAACTCTTCCGGTTCGGCCAGATCCGGCAAGGTCATCGCTTCCAGCATCTCGATGCGCCGATACAACGGATGGCGAAAATCCCTCACCCGCGAATCCGCCACCAGCGCCTCGCGCCCACGACTCAGGAATTCATCGAGTAATGGCAGGTTCGCCCGGTCGTACAGGACGTCGGCCACCAGGATCAGGTCGAACCGATCTGCTTCGGCGAAGAAATCTGTCGAGTAGGCAAGTTGCACATCATTGAGCTCGGCATTCGCCCGGCACGCTGCGATCGCCAGCGGGTCGAGATCGCAGGCCACCACTTCCAGGGCCCCGGCCTTGACCGCAGCAATGCCCGCCACCCCGGAACCGGCACCGAAGTCCAGCACCCGTTTGCCGGCGACCCACTGCGGGTGTTCGGCGAGGTAGCGCGCCACCGCCAGGCCACTGGCCCAGCAGAAACTCCAGTACGGCGGCTTATGCAGGATCCGCCGGGTTTCCTCCGGGCTGAAGGCGCGGTCCATGTTGTCGCCGTCGATCAGCCAGAGCTTTAGCTGTGTTCCGGGCAACGCCACAGGCACCAGCTGCGCATCACCCAGCAATTGCCCCAGCGACTGCTGCAGGTCGAGCGGTGCAATCATGGTGCTTTGATAAATTGCAGCTGACCCATGGCCTGGGTCGTCGGTTGAGTAATAACCTGCGACGGCAGATGCAGAATCAGCTGCCCCGACTGGCTGGCGCGGCCACGCAGTTCAACCCGCTGGCCCGCCGGAAAGGATTCCGGATTGAACCGCAGGTGGAACGGCAGGACCTGATTGGTACCAATCAGGCTGGAACTGGCGAGCAACTGCTGCGGACGGTCCTTGTCGTCGATTACCAGCAACGCCAGTTCGACTTCGGCGCCGGCCGGTACGCCTTGCAGCGTGCCGCTCAGTTCGCGCTGGTAAGCGGGCAGTGGACCAAGCTGGGCCGACTCCCGGGCTTTTTTCTGCGCCTGTTGCGGTGCGGGGCCCGGGGTCGGCGGTTGCGGCTTGGGCGCATCAGTGCCGCAGGCCACCAGCAGGCTGAGAAGGCTGAGTAAAACGAGCGGTTTTAGTGGCATTTGCGGCTCCAGCAGGGTGAAATCCATGGATCGTTCGATATAGCCAGTCTGTATACCGCAAACCCTATGGCTTGTCTTGCCACGGGGATGCGCTACCATGGCCCTCCCTTTTTTTGTTGCCTGCCACCATGCACTGTCCCTTCTGCGGTGCCAACGACACCAAGGTCATCGACTCGCGTCTGGTCGCCGAGGGCGAACAGGTGCGCCGCCGGCGTGAATGCCTGGCCTGCGGCGAACGTTTCACGACGTTCGAGACGGCTGAACTGGTGTTGCCGCGCCTGATCAAAACCGACGGCAGTCGTCAGCCGTTCGACGAAGAAAAACTCCGCGCCGGCATGCAGCGTGCCCTCGAAAAGCGTCCGGTGAGTGTCGAACGCCTCGAATCGTCGCTGGTGCACATCAAACACAAATTGCGAGCCACCGGCGAACGTGAGGTCAAGTCTCTCGTGGTCGGTGAACTGGTGATGGCCGAGCTGCAAAAGCTCGACGAAGTCGCCTACATTCGTTTCGCCTCCGTGTATCGACGCTTCCAGGACCTCAATGAGTTCCGTGAAGAGATCGATCGCCTGGCCCGTGAGCCGGTGAAAGAATGAGCACATCCGCAGAGCAAGCCGTCCTCGACGCCCACTACATGGCCCGCGCCCTGGAACTGGCGCGCAAAGGTCACTACACCACCCACCCCAACCCGCGGGTCGGCTGTGTGATCGTGCGCGACGGGCAAATTGTCGGCGAAGGCTGGCACGAGCGCACCGGCGAGCCTCACGCCGAAGTCCACGCCTTGCGCGCCGCTGGCGACAAGGCCCGGGGCGCCACCGCCTACGTCACGCTCGAACCGTGCAGCCACCACGGCCGTACGCCGCCCTGCGCCGATGCGCTGGTGCATGCGGGCCTGGCCAGGGTCGTTGCGGCCATGCAGGACCCGAACCCGGCGGTTGCCGGTCGCGGCATGCAGCGTCTGTCTCAAGCCGGTATTGCCACTGAAAGCGGCGTGCTCGAAGGCGAGGCGCGCAAGCTCAACGAAGGCTTTCTCAAACGCATGGAACACGGCTTGCCGTTCGTGCGGGTCAAGCTGGCGATGAGCCTCGACGGTCGCACGGCGATGGAAAGCGGCGAAAGCCAATGGATTACCGGCCCGGCAGCGCGTTCGGCGGTACAACGCCTGCGTGCCCAGGCCAGCGTGGTGCTGACTGGCGCCGACACGGTGCTGGCCGATAATGCCCGCTTGACCGTGCGCGCCGATGAGCTGGGCCTGGATGCCGAGCAAACCGCGCTGGCCATGAGCCGGCCGCCGTTGCGCGTGTTGATCGACGGCCGTCTGCGAGTGCCGCTGGACGCGCCGTTCTTCAAGGCCGGCCCGGCGCTGGTCGCTACGTGCATGGCGATCGAAGAGCAATATGCCAATGGCCCGGAGTGCTTGATCGTTGCGGGCGAGGATGGCTTGGTCGACCTGCGCAAGCTGCTGGTCGAACTGGCTGCCCGTGGGGTCAACGAAGTGCTGGTGGAAGCGGGGCCGCGTCTGGCCGGAGCTTTCGCGCAACAGAGGCTGGTGGACGAGTTCCAGATTTTCATCGCTGGCAAGTTCCTTGGTTCCTCGGCACGCCCCCTGCTGGATTGGCCACTGGCGCAGATGAAAGACGCGCCAGCACTCAAAATCACCGAAATTCGTGCGGTTGGCGATGACTGGCGGGTCACTGCCATTCCTGTGCCAGCAGCGAGCGTATAATTCCCGGCCATCGCTACAACGCTGGCCCGTTCTCGAGGAGGACTCCATGTTTACCGGCATCATCGAATCCATCGGCAGTATTCGTGCATTGACCCCAAAAGGCGGAGATGTGCGGGTTCACGTAGAAACCGGCAAGCTCGATTTGAGCGACGTCAAGCTGGGTGACAGCATCGCGGTCAATGGCGTGTGCCTGACCGCAGTTGAGCTGCCAGGCAATGGTTTTGCCGCCGACGTCAGTCGCGAGACCCTCGACTGCACCGCCATGAACGACCTCAAAAGCGGCAGCCCGGTCAATCTGGAAAAAGCCCTGACCCCCACCACCCGCCTTGGCGGTCATCTGGTCAGCGGTCACGTCGACGGCGTCGGCGAAGTGGTTGCACGCACCGAAAACGCCCGTGCCGTGGAGTTTCGCATCCGCGCCCCGAAGGAGCTGGCCAAGTACATCGCCCACAAAGGCTCGATCACCGTCGACGGCACCAGCCTGACCGTGAACGCGGTCGATGGCGCCGAGTTCATGCTGACGATCATTCCCCACACCCTGAGCGAAACCATCATGGCGTCGTATCAGCCAGGTCGCCGGGTGAACCTGGAGGTGGACTTGCTGGCCCGTTACCTGGAGCGCTTGCTGCTGGGCGACAAGGCCGCAGAGCCAGCCGCCGGCAGCACCATTACTGAAAGCTTCCTGGCCCAAAACGGCTACCTCAAATCCTGAGCTCTAATTTCGAAAGAAGGGGGGTGCCTTGTGGCGCTCAATAGCATCGAAGAACTGGTTGAAGACATCCGCCAAGGCAAGATGGTCATCCTCATGGATGACGAAGACCGCGAGAACGAAGGCGACCTGATCATGGCCGCCGAGTGCTGCCAGCCAGAACACATCAACTTCATGGCCAAGCACGCCCGCGGCCTCATCTGCATGCCGATGAGCCGCGAACGCTGCGAACTGTTGAAGCTGCCCTTGATGGCCCCGCGCAACGGTTCCGGTTTTGGCACCAAGTTTACCGTGTCCATCGAAGCGGCCACTGGCGTCACCACCGGCATCTCTGCCGCAGACCGTGCCCGCACCGTGCAGGCGGCTGCAGCGAAAGACGCCAGGGCTGAAGACATTGTCAGCCCCGGCCACATCTTCCCGCTGATGGCCCAGGCCGGCGGCACCCTGGCCCGTGCTGGCCACACCGAGGCCGCGTGTGATCTGGCGCGCATGGCCGGTTTCGAGCCGAGCGGCGTGATCTGCGAAGTCATGAACGATGACGGCACCATGTCCCGTCGTGCCGAACTGGAAGCCTTCGCTGCCGAACACAACATCAAGATCGGTACCATCGCCGACCTGATCCACTACCGGATGATCCACGAACGTACCGTTCAGCGGATTGCCGAGCAGCCGCTGGACAGCGAACTGGGCCAATTCAACCTGGTGACCTATCGTGATTCCGTGGAAGGCGACGTGCACATGGCGCTGACCCTGGGCACCGTGTGCGCCGACGAGCCGACGCTGGTTCGCGTGCATAACATGGACCCGCTGCGTGACCTGCTGATGGTCAAGCAACCGGGCCGCTGGAGCCTGCGCGCTGCGATGGCGGCGGTTGCCGAGGCCGGTAGCGGGGTGGTGCTGTTGCTCGGTCACCCGCTCGATGGCGACGTTTTGCTTGCGCATATCCGTGAAACGGCGGACCAGACGCCTGTGAAAAAACCGACCACCTACAGCATCGTCGGTGCCGGTTCGCAGATCCTTCGGGACCTTGGCGTGCGCAAAATGCGCCTGATGAGTGCGCCAATGAAATTTAATGCGATATCCGGTTTCGATCTGGAAGTTGTAGAATACGTGCCCTCCGAATAAAGACCGGTTGTTTCCAGTCCTTGATTCGCGGTTAACACATCACTGAGGGACGCGTAGAAAACGCGTCCCGGCTCTTTAAGAGATCTAACGAATGACCCTGAAGACCATCGAAGGTACCTTCATCGCCCCTAAAGGCCGCTACGCCCTGGTAGTCGGCCGTTTCAACAGCTTCGTCGTTGAAAGCCTGGTCAGCGGTGCAGTTGATGCCCTGGTTCGCCATGGCGTGAGCGAAAGCGACATCACCATCATCCGCGCCCCTGGCGCCTTCGAAATTCCGCTGGTTGCACAGAAAGTCGCCCAGAAGGGCGAGTACGCTGCAATCATCGCACTGGGCGCAGTCATTCGTGGCGGTACCCCGCATTTCGAATACGTCGCTGGCGAATGCACCAAGGGCCTGGCCCAGGTGTCCATGGAGTTCGGCGTACCGGTCGCTTTCGGCGTCCTGACCGTTGATTCCATCGAACAAGCCATCGAGCGTTCCGGCACCAAGGCCGGTAACAAAGGTGCTGAAGCTGCCCTGTCCGCCCTGGAAATGGTCAGCCTGCTGGCGCAGTTGGAGGCCAAGTGATTAGCGACGAAAGCGATCGTTTCAACCCGCGCGATCCAAAGCCTGCGGATGCCGGCAAGCCATCGAAAAGCGTCAAGCGTCGCGAAGCCCGTCAGCTCGCGACCCAGGCGCTGTACCAATGGCACATGGCCAGGCAGTCGCTGAACGAGATCGAAGCGCAGTTCCGGGTCGATAACGATTTCAGTGATGTCGACGGTGCCTACTTCCGTGAAATCCTGCACGGCGTTCCGGCACAAAGAGACCGCATCGATGCCGCACTGGCGCCTTGCCTGGACATCACCATCGAAGAGCTGGACCCGGTTGAACTGGCCGTGCTGCGCCTGTCCACCTGGGAGCTGCTCGAGCGCGTCGACGTGCCGTACCGCGTTGTGATCAACGAAGGTATCGAGCTGGCGAAGGTCTTCGGTTCCACCGACGGCCACAAGTTCGTCAACGGCGTACTCGACAAGCTGGCCCCGCGTCTGCGTGAAGCTGAAGTGAAGGCGTTCAAGCGCTAACCGGCGTTTGGTATCGCTATGGGCGAGTTTGAGCTGATCCGCAATTTCTTCGCCGCCGCGCCTTGTGCGCAAGGCGGCGAAGGCGTTGCTCTGGGAATCGGCGACGATTGTGCCTTGCTGGCTGTTTCCCCCGGGGAGCAGCTGGCCATTTCCACCGACACCCTGGTTGCAGGTGTGCATTTCGCAGATCCTTGCGACCCTTTTCTGCTCGGCCAGCGTTCGCTGGCGGTGGCTGTCAGCGATCTGGCCGCCATGGGCGCCACGCCGGTTGCCTTTACCCTTGCCCTGACCTTGCCGACGGTGACTGCCGATTGGCTGCAAAGCTATGCCCGTGGTTTGAACCTCATGGCCCAGGGCTGCGGCGTGGCGCTGGTGGGCGGGGATACCACCCGCGGCCCGCTGAGCCTGACCATGACCGTGTTTGGCCGAGTGCCCAGCGGTGAGGCCCTGGTGCGAAGCGGCGCGCAGCCAGGTGACCTGGTGTGTGTTGGCGGTGAGCTGGGCAACGCTGCCGGGGCCTTGCCGCTGGTGCTCGGCCAGCGAACGGCCGAACCGTCGATTGCCGATCCGTTGCTGGCACATTACTGGTCGCCCCAGCCTCAGCTGGCCCTGGGTCGAGCGCTAAGGGGCAAGGCGACCTCGGCGCTGGATATCTCCGACGGCCTGCTGGCGGACTGCGGTCACCTGGCGCTCGCCTCGAAGGTAGGCGTTCAGGTCGAGCAGAGTAAGCTGCCGGTCTCTGCGCCCCTGGTGGCCTTCCTCGGCCAGGCGGGCGCGCAAGAGGCGGCCTTGAGCGGTGGCGACGATTACGTGCTGGCCTTTACCCTACCGTCCGTCGAGTTACCCGGCCTGTTGGCCGACGGCTGGCCGATCCATGTGGTCGGACGTGTAGTCAGTGGTCAGGGCGTGACCCTGCTGGATGCCGACGGAAGAGACATCACCCCGCAAACCCGGGGCTACCAACATTTTCGGGAGACAACGTGACAGATCATCCCAAGCAGGTTCCGGCGGAATTCGTACCGCCGTCGGTCTGGCGCAATCCATGGCATTTCCTGGCCTTCGGCTTTGGCTCGGGCACCTTGCCAAAGGCGCCGGGCACCTGGGGGTCATTAGTTGCGCTACCTTTCATCCCCTTATGGCAGATGCTGCCCGATTGGGGTTACTGGCTGATGCTGGGCATCACCATGCTGTTCGGCTTCTGGCTGTGCGGCAAGGTGGCCGACGATTTACGCGTGCACGACCACGAAGGTATCGTCTGGGACGAGATGGTCGGAATGTGGATCACGCTGTGGCTGGTGCCGGAGGGCTGGTACTGGTTACTGGCGGGTTTCCTGGTGTTCCGCTTCTTCGACATTCTCAAGCCGTGGCCGATTCGCTGGATCGACCGGCACGTGCATGGCGGCGTCGGGATCATGCTTGATGACGTATTGGCCGGTGTGTTTGCCTGGCTGGCGATGCAGGGGTTGGTGTGGTTATTGGCTTGAGGGACTGACCAGGGGGACAGGGAATGGCTCGGCGTGGTTTGGCGTTAATGATTTTGGCGATGCTGTGCTCGTGGGTGCAAGCGGGTGACCTGGCGCCACCCTCGGTGATTCATCTGGCCAGCGAAGAGTGGGAAGACTATACCGCTGCCGATGGCCATGGCCTGGCCTGGGACGTCTTGCGCGAAGTGTTCGAGCCGGCGGGCGTCAAGCTGGATATCCGTACCGAACCCTATACCCGCTCCATCGGCCTGGCCCAGCGCGGTGAAGTGGATGCCTGTGTCGGCGGCTATCGTGACGAAGTCAGCGACCTGCTTTATCCAAGGTGGAGCTACGACACCGATCACATCTATGCCTTGGGGCTGGCCAGTAATCCCGCGCCTACCCTCGATACCCTGGGCAACTACCGGCTGGCCTGGGTGCGTGGCTACCAGTTTCAACTTTACCTGCCCAATATCAGCCGCTACAACGAAGTGGTCCGGCGCACTGGCATCCTGTCGATGCTGCTGCACAACCGTGCCGACTACTACATCGATGCCCTCACCGAGGTGGATTACGTGGTCAGCCGGGCCAAGGATCCTGCGCAGTTTCGCCGTACCCATGTCGCCGAGTTGCCGTTGTACCTGTGCTTTGCCGACAACCCCAGGGCGCGCGGGCTGATGGCGTTGTTTGATCAGCGCATGGAAGTGCTGGTGAAGAACGGCCAGTTGAAACCGATCTTCGAACGCTGGAAGCAACCCTACCCCTTCTAACGTCCAGCCTTGTAGGAGCTGCCGCAGGCTGCGATCTTTCGATCTGGTTTTTGAAAGCAAAATCAAAAGATCGCAGCCTGCGGCAGCTCCTACGGGGCTGATCGCACGAC
The DNA here is from genome assembly GCF_040310305.1 of Pseudomonas sp. HY13-MNA-CIBAN-0226. Lineage (NCBI taxonomy): Bacteria > Pseudomonadati > Pseudomonadota > Gammaproteobacteria > Pseudomonadales > Pseudomonadaceae > Pseudomonas > Pseudomonas sp. HY13-MNA-CIBAN-0226. The sequence continues at coordinate 148,757 of NZ_JBEOPS010000009.1, read as the reverse complement.
CGTTGATCAAACATTTTGATTGTTATGCCCCATAATTCAGCCTAAGCGTCCGCTGGAACCTGCTGTTACAATGCCGCGTCTGCGAATCTCCAGTACCTATAGATCAGGAGCACACCGGTGCCTGTCGTTTTTGTCGCCGCTTCCAAACTGCCAACGCCTTTTGCGCAATTCACCATGCACGGCTTCCTCGACGAAGAGAACGGGCGCGAGCACGTAGTCCTGAGCCTGGGTGAGTTCGATGACGGTGCTCCGGTACTCGGTCGCTTGCACTCCGAATGCCTGACCGGCGATGCCTTGTTCAGTCAGCGCTGCGACTGTGGTTCGCAGCTTGAGGCAGCCTTGCAGGCCATCGCCCGTGAAGGCCGTGGCGTATTGCTGTACCTGCGCCAGGAAGGTCGCGGCATCGGCCTGTTGAACAAGATCCGGGCCTATGAACTGCAGGACGGAGGCGCCGACACCGTCGAAGCCAACGAGCGCCTGGGCTTCGCCGCTGACCAGCGTGACTACGCCATGTGCCTGCCGATGCTGGAACATCTGGGAGTGAAATCCCTGCGCCTGATGACCAACAACCCACGCAAGGTCAAAGCCTTGACCGACATGGGCATCGTGGTCGCCGAGCGCGTGCCGCTGCACACCGGGCATAACCCGCACAACAAACTGTACCTGGCCACCAAGGCCAGCAAGCTCGACCACATGATGGGCAACGAGCATCAGGGCGAGGCGGATCGGGCGTGACCCGAGGTCAGGTGCGGCGGCGACTGTCCGTCAACTGGTGGCAATACCTGGCGCTGGCGCTGGTGCCATTGTTCGTGATCAACGGCGTGTTCGGCCAAATGGAGCCCATCCTGCCGGTGTTGGCGATGCCTTTGTTCATTGCCGGCGTCGCCTCGATGTTTGTCAGCCTGAAATTCTTCGGTGCCTACAAGCACGCGCTGATCGCCACGCAAAAAGCCCTCGATACCCCTGAAGAGCCCGCCGCCTGGATCGCCCTGGCCGCCAAGCGCCGCACGGCGTTCCTGGTCGCCGGTTTGCCTGCCTGGATCGGCGCCCTGGCGGTGTTTGTCGGCCTGGAAGCGGTGCCGCTGTTTCTGCTGGCGCTGTCGACCGCCGTGTTGTTCTACCTCTACCGCATCCCGCGTCAGCTTGGCTGATGTGGCGTAATTGGCTGGCGGTACTGCTGCTGCTGGCCGTGAGCGGCAACGCTGCGGCGGTCGAGCGGGTTGTCAGCCTGGCGCCATCCCTGACTGAAATCGTCGTTGAGTTGAATTCCGCAGATCTCCTCGTGGGCGTACTGGATGCCGGCGAGCGCCCCGCTGCACTGAATCATCTGGCTTCGGTCGGCCGCTACGGCCAGCTGGACATGGAGCGCCTGCTCAGTCTCAAGCCGGATTTGCTGTTGTTATGGCCCGGCAGCGTCGGCCCGGCCCAGCGCGAACAGCTCAAGCGCCTGAATATCCCCACTTATGTTGCCGAACCGCATGACCTGCAACAACTTGCGGCACAGATCGAAGCGATAGCCCGCCAGCTCGGGCGACCGGAGCGGGGTCTGGCGCTGGCTGCAAGTCTGCGAGCTCGCCTGGCTGAGTTGCGCCAGCGATACCGAAGGGATGAACCGTTGCGGGTGTTTTATCAGGTCTGGGATCGACCGATGTATACCGTGGGTGGCGGGCAGATCATCAGTGATGCGCTTGAGGTGTGTGGGGCGCGCAATGTGTTTGCCGACCTGCAGCTGCCGGCGCCGCAGGTGAGCGTGGAGGCGGTGCTGCAGCGCAATCCCGAGGTCATTCTTGCCGGGGATCAGGCACAGCTTGAGGCATGGAGGGCCTGGCCCCAGGTCGCGGCCGTGGCGCACGGGCGGTTGTTGCGCGTGGTGGATAAGGGGCTGGAGCGGCCTAGCGGGCAGATGGTCGAGGCGACGGCCGCATTGTGTCGGCTAATTGCGCCGGAGCGCTAAACCGAGTCGCCTGCATCGCGGGCAAGCCACGCTCCCACAGGTTTTGTGCCTTACCTGAAACCTGTGGGAGCGGCGGTTCGACGGTTCGACTTGCCCGCGATGAGGCCAGCCCAGGCAACGTTGGGTCAGAGCTCCGGCGTCCAGCTCACCCCGAACATCCACGCCCGGCCTTCCTCGCGATACCCGTATTGACCCCCGTCATAGCTGTACAGCACCCGGCTGTAACCCTTGTCCAGCAGGTTGTCCACCTTCAGTTCAAGCCTGAACTCGCGATTCAACTCCCAGCTGCTGCGCAACCCCAGCAGCGCATAACCACCTAAGGGCTGCTGGTTAGTCTCGTCGTCGTAACTGCTGCTCACGGCCTGCCAGCTGGCGCCGACGCCCAGCCGGTCAAACTGTCGATCCAGGTCCAGGCTCAGGGTGCGTCGAGCGCGGCGGGCCAGGGTATGGCCGGTGTCGCGATCCTGCGGATCAATGATCGCTAGGCCCAGGTTGCCTTGCCAGCCGAACAGTTCCTGCTTCAACGCAGCCTCGAACCCGTTGATTCGCGCCGATGCGACGTTCTGCGGGCGTGAATTGCTGCCGAAAATGATCGCGTCCTCCAGGTCGGTGCGATACAGCGACGCCTCCAGGCGACTGGTGTCGCTTAACTGGCTGCGCCACTGCAGTTCGTAGCTCTTCGAGGTTTCCGGCTTGAGATCCGGGTTGCTGAAATCCGGGTAATACAGGTCGTTGAAGGTCGGTGCGCGGAAACCTTCGCTGTAGCTCAGCAACAGGTCATTGTCCGGATTCAGCGGCAGGGTAAAGGTGCCACTCCAGCTGTTCTGGCCGCCAAACTGCTGGTTCTGGTCCCGGCGCAAGCCCAGCTCCGTGGAAAAACTCTGCGCCTGGTAGCGGTGCTGAATGAACGCAGCACGATTCCAGCGACTGTCTTCATCGAACGGCGTGCTGCTGTTGATCCGGTCTTCATACCAGTCGCCGCCAAGGATCAGGCTGTTGCGGTCATTGAGCGTCAGGTCGTTCTGCCAGTTCACCGAGTCGCGGTAGGTGTTGAAGACGCTGCGCTCGTCGCTGAGCTTGTCGAGCGTCTTCTCGCGGTTCTCGCTGTGCCCCAGTTCGACCCGGGTTTTCCAGCGGTCGTTGACCCTGGCATCGACGTAGCTGCTGAAGCTGCTGACGGCAAAGTCGCTGTAGGGTTGCTGTTGAAATGATTCAAACGTATCCAGGTCGAAGCGGCCAAACGGGTTGTCAAACGCGCTTTTGCCGCGGTTATCCAACAGGTTGGCGCCGACTTCGATGTCATCGGTCAGCGCATGGCTGAGGCTCATGCTCACCGACTTGTTACGGTACTCATCATGGTCGCCATCGCTGGGGTACGACTCGTGTGTGCGATCGATGCCGGCGGTCTCATCGAGACTGGCCCCGAGGTCGAAACGGGTTTTCTCGTCACCGCCAGACAAGCCAAGGCTGCGTTCCCAGGTCTGATTGCTGCCAACGCCGGCGTGCAGGCGCGCCTTCAGGCCCGGCTCGCCGCCGCGGCGGGTGAAAATCTGGATCACCCCGCCAATGGCATCGCTGCCGTAAATCACCGACCGGGAGCCACGCAACACTTCCACTCGCTCAACCTGCTCGATGTTGATGTGCTGCAGGTTGCTGTCGCCGGAAGTCGAGTTGCCGATGCGCTGGCCATCCACCAGCACCAGGCTCTGCGCCGACCGGGTGCCGCGAATGTAGATCCCCGGCAGGCTGCCGCGCCCGCCGGTTTGTCCGACCTGTACCCCCGGCACGCGCCGCAGCAGGTCGGTGACACTGGCCGGTTGCAGGCGGTCGATATCTTCGCGGGTGAACACAGTGTTGGCGGCGCTGCTGTCGTTGCGCGCTTCGACCTGGCGGTTGGCGCTGATCAGCACGTCGGGAAGCTTCAGGGCCTGGTCGCGTTCAAAGGTGTCGGCCAGGAGCGGACCGGCTGGCAGGAGGGTCAGCGCCAGGGCGAGCGAGGAGAGTTTCATGGAGGATCCGAGGTGATGCGGCACAACGCCCTGTAGGAGCTGCCGAAGGCTGCGATCTTTTGATTTTGATCTTTGGGCGGTAGTGGCGCTGCCGAAGATCAGGATCAAAAGATCGTCCGAACGCGGCCCGAGCCTTCGGCAGCTCCTACGGGGGAGCGGGTTTACAGGTTGAGCAGCGCCAGGCGCTGGCGAATCGACGCCTCGATCCCGGCCTCATCCAGTCCACACTCAGCCAGCATCTGCGCCGGTTTGGCGTGCTCGACGTAGGTATCCGGCAAGCCAAGGTGCAACATCGACTTAAGGATGTTCTCCCGAGCCAGAAATTCGCTGACCGCGCCGCCAGCGCCGCCCATGATCGCGTTTTCCTCGACGGTCACCAGCAAGTCGTGACGGCCGGCAATTTCACGGACCAGGGCTTCATCCAGTGGCTTGACGAAACGCATGTCGACCACGGTTGCATCCAGCGTCTCGGCGACCTTTAACGCTTCGGCCAGTTGCACGCCAAACACCAGCAGGGCGACCTTGCTGCCCTGGCGGCGAACGATGCCCTTGCCGATGTCGATCGGCTCCAGGGTTTTTTCTATCGCAGCATTCGGGCCAGTGCCGCGTGGGTAGCGCACTGCAGCCGGACCGTTGTACAGGTGGCCGGTGGTGAGCATCTTGCGCAGTTCGTTTTCGTCGCTCGGTGTCATCACCAGCATGCCGGGGATGCAGCGCAGAAACGACAGGTCGAAGCTGCCCGCGTGGGTCGGACCGTCTTCGCCCACCAGGCCGGCACGGTCGATAGCAAACAGTACGTCGAGGTTCTGCACCGCCACATCATGCACGAGCTGGTCGTAGCCACGTTGCAGGAAGGTCGAGTAGATCGCCACCACTGGTTTTGAACCTTCGCAAGCCATGCCTGCCGCCAAGGTCACGGCGTGCTGTTCGGCAATCGCCACGTCGAAATAGCGCTCCGGGAACCGTTCGCTGAACGCCACCAGGTCCGAGCCTTCCTTCATGGCCGGAGTGATGCCGACCAGTCGCGGGTCTTCGGCGGCCATGTCGCACAGCCACTCGCCGAATACGCCCGAATACTTGGGGCCGCCGGCTTTCTTCGGTGCCGCCGCCGGTGCGTCGACCGGCTCCAGCTTGGTGATTGCGTGATAGCCGATCGGGTCGACTTCTGCCGGAGCGAAGCCTTTGCCTTTCTTGGTGACCACGTGCAGGAACTGCGGGCCCTTGAGGTCGCGCATGTTGCGCAGGGTCGCGATCAGGGTCGGCAGGTCGTGGCCGTCGATCGGTCCGATGTAGTTCCAGCCCAATTCCTCGAACAACGTACCGGGGACCAGCATGCCCTTGGCATATTCCTCAGTACGACGAGCGATTTCCCAGGCACCGGGCAGGCGCGACAGGACCTTCTTGCTGCCTTCACGCATGCTCGCGTAAGTGCGGCTCGACAGGATCTTCGCCAGGTAATTCGACAGGCCGCCGACGTTGCGCGAAATCGACATGTCGTTGTCGTTAAGAATCACCAGCATGTCGGCGTTCACTTCCGGCGCGTGGTTCAGCGCTTCGAAGGCCATGCCGGCGGTCAGTGCGCCGTCGCCGATCACCGCGATCGCCTTGCGATCACTGTTCTGCAGGCGGGCGGCGATGGCCATGCCCAGCGCAGCACTGATCGAGGTGCTGGAGTGGCCGACACCAAAGGTGTCGTACTCGCTTTCGGAGCGACGCGGGAACGCAGCAACGCCGTCCTTCTGGCGCAAGGTGGCCATGCGCTCGCGGCGGCCGGTGAGGATCTTGTGCGGATAAGCCTGATGACCCACGTCCCACACCAGCCGGTCATCCGGGGTGTCGAATACGTAATGCAACGCGATGGTCAGCTCGATGACGCCCAGGCCGGCACCGAAATGCCCACCGGTCTGTCCGACCGTATAGAGCAATTCCAGGCGCAACTCATCGGCCAGGGTTTCCAGCTCGGCTTCGCCTAACCGGCGCAGGCCGTCCGGCGTGTTGGCACGGTCGAGCAGGGGCGTGGTCGGGCGCTTGCGGGGAATCTCATGAAACGTCGTGGGCATCAGGCGAATCGTTATAGGTATAGAAGATGCGGCAGTTTACCTGATGCATCGCCCCCTGCCCACGCGTTGGTTTTAACTTGGCGGATACGCCTTCAGCTGCGGCGCTCGACAATATAGCGGGCCAGGTCGCGCAACGGCTCCGCTGCCGCGTCAAACGGTCGCAGGGCGTGCAGGGCCTGATCGCGCAGTTCCAGGGCGTAAGCCTTGGCCGCGTCGAGGCCGAGCAGGGCGGGATAGGTCGGTTTGTCGCGCGCAATATCGGCGCCCTGGCGTTTGCCCAGGGTAGCGGTATCACTTTCGACGTCAAGAATGTCGTCCTGCACCTGAAACGCCAGGCCGATGGCCTGTGCATAAGTCTGCAGGAAATTCAGTTTGTCCTTTTCGGCACGACCGCTGGCCAGGGCGCCAAGCTTGACGCTGGCTTCGATCAACGCGCCGGTCTTGTGCCGGTGCATGTATTCGAGCGCCTTCTGATCGAGCTTCAGGCCGACCGAGCCGAGGTCGATAGCCTGGCCGCCCACCATGCCGGCCGGGCCTGCGGCCAACGCCAGGGCGCTGACCATCTGCAGGCGGATGTCAGCATCGGCGCTGCTCAGCTGCGGATCGAGCAGGGCGCTGAACGCCAGGCTCTGCAAGCCGTCACCGGCCAGAATGGCGCACGCTTCATCGAACTTCTTGTGCGTAGTCGGCTGGCCGCGACGCAGATCGTCGTCGTCCATGGCCGGCAAATCGTCGTGCACCAGGGAGTAGGCGTGGATCAGCTCAACCGCACAGGCCGCACCATTGGCCTGCTCGACCTTGCCACCCAGTGCTTCGCAGGCGGCATAGGCCAGCAATGGGCGAACGCGTTTGCCGCCGTTCATCACGCTGTAACGCATGGCTTCGTACAAACGCCCGAGTTCGGGGCTTGGGGCGATGAACAAGGTCTCCAGTGCCGCATTGACACGCGCCTGGCTGTTGGCCGAATACGCGCCAATCATTCCGGCTGTTCCGCGTCGAAGGGTTCCTCGGCGAGTTCGCCATCGCGCTCAAGCAGCACCTGAACCTTTTGCTCGGCCTGAGCCAGCGCCGCCTGGCAATCGCGAGTCAGCCCGATGCCCTGCTCGAAAGCCGTCAGCGAATCTTCCAGCGACAACTCGCCGTTCTCCAGTCGCTCGACCAGTGTTTGCAGGTCAGCGAGGGATTGTTCGAAATCCAGTGCAGCTTTTTTGCGGGCCATGGCGGCTATTTCCGGTTGACGTTAAACCGGCGCGACACTAGCAGACATGGGGGTTATGGGCAAATGAACGGGGGTTTTATGCCCTGTTTCAGGGGCATTGACACACTCCCACAGGAGTGTGTTTCAACAGGTCATTGTGTTGAAGGGTCTGGAAAATTGATTTGATATCGAGTGTTACGCCCGCCGCCGGGCAGTCGCCTCAGATAACCCCTCTCCAGCAGTTCGGATAGGTGACGAGTGGCAGTCGCCTTGGACACCTTCGCCACAGCCTGATACTGCGCCGCGCTAATCCCGCCTTCGAAACCGTGCTCCCCACCATCGAGCAAACGGTTCAATACCTTGGTTTGTTCTACCGTCAGTGCAGACTCCCGGTGCGCCTGCCAGAACCGCGCCTTGCCCAGCACCGATTCGATCCTCACCATGGCCTGCCGCAAGCTGCGCAACAGGGTTTTCAGAAACCACTCCAGCCACTCTGTGATATCAACCGTCGCCTTCTGGCTGTTTTCCAGTACCCGGTAGTACCCCGAACGGTCTTCAAGAATGCTCGCTGACATCGCATAAAACCGAATGGCCTGCGCCTCACCCTGGGCCAGCGCAAGATCGGTGATCGTTCGCGTCAGCCGACCGTTACCGTCGTCGAAGGGATGCAGAGTGACAAACCAGAAGTGCGCAATGCCCGCCCGCAGTAGTGGATCGAGATTCGCTTGGCTACGGCTGGCTTCAAACCACGCCAGGAAAGTCTGCAGATGCTGTTCAAGACCGAGCCTGGGCGGAGCTTCAAAGTGCACGGTGGGCCTGTCGATTCGTCCTGACACCACTTGCATCGGGTCATCGCCGCGTAACGCGCCGACACGGATCGGTCGGGCGGACAGGTTGGAGTCCTGCTCGGGAAATAGCCACTGGTGCCAATCAAAAAGGCGTGCCAATGTCAGCGGCTGGTCAAAATGCCGGGTGGCATCAAGCATCAGTTGCGCCAAGCCTTCACTGCGCTGGCTCACGTTATTGCCGTGGATCAACTCCAGCCCCAAGCGTCGCGCCAGCGACGACCGTACCGACCCGACATTCAGTTGCTCACCCTCAATGGCGGAAGAGGTGACGATGTTTTGCAGCAAAGCATCCAGTTCGCTCTGCGCGCTCAGCGAATGACTCACTGAGCTCGACATGCCCATCAACTGTCCTTGCACCTGGACGCAGTCGCGCAGCAAAGGTGCGAGGCGTTCGGTTTGCCAGTTGAAGTCAGGCCAATCCGGCTGCTGCCAGATCCAGTTCAGGGCCATAATCCGGTCCTTTTGAGATGTGTGAGCCGATTAGAGAGTCTATTCGGCTCATCTGATGAGCCGAATATGGCGTTTATTCGGCTCACCGTCCACCCCTTGGTCGCGATTCCTACTGCAAATCAGCCGGACCTGATTGTTAAAAACAGCCCGACTGTCTAACCTCGCGCCATCCTTGACCCGATATTCGCGGGTCATTCTGACGAAACGCAATTTTTGGATCTTTAACGCACCGAGGATCGGGTGCCAGGTTTCGTTATGCATGGCAGGAGGCGTCACATGCGTTGTTTTCTTTCACTGCTGATGCTGCTGGGCTGGGCCTGCGCTGCCTTGGCCGAGCCGACGGCGCAATTGTCAGAACCGGTCGGTGGCTGGCGCTACAACGGCTTGCTCGATCGCAGTGAATATCCTCAGGTTGCCTATCCGACGCCACCCATCGACCGGGGCGTGCAGCGCAATCGCACCATGATCCAGGGCCAGCTCAAGGCCATCGGCACCCAGCGCGGGCCGCATACCCTGGCCGTCAACGGCAATCCCCTGAATCTGTACACCGACGACCAGGGCCGCTTCGCCCGGCCCTATGCGTTCGGTGCCGGCTCCAATAGTGTCGAAGTGCGCAGTGCCGAAGGCAAATCCCTCAAGCGCGTTCAATTCTATGAAGCCAACAGCCTGCGCACCCCGGCGCAGATTCGCGTGGTGCTGGGCTGGGACGATCCGAAAGCCGAGCTCGACCTGCACATCGTCACACCCGATGGCCAGCATGCGTTCTGGTCGCATCCGGCGTTATCCAACGGGGGCGGCCTGGACCCGGACGGGGTGGACGGTCCCGGCCCGGAAATGTTCACCATGACCGCGCCGATGCATGGCACCTATCTGGTTTACGTCAACTATTGGGGCAACTTCGGTAGCGGCGGCTATAACTTCGATGAGACCAGTAACCAGAACGAGGTCATCACCTCGCAAATCAACCTGGTGCTGAACGAGAACACCGTCAACGAAAAACGCGAAACCTTCATCGTGCCCCTGCGCGCGATTGGTGACCTGCTGCTGGTCAAGACTTTCAACTATTAAGCATCCCGCTCCACGGATGAACAGCTGAGCCTCGGGAACATGAGCGTGAATATGAGCGATAACACTGTACCTGCGTCAGCCAATCCCCCGCGTCGCTGGCCGGCACTGTTGATCGGGCTGTGCGTAGTGGCTGGCGTGGCCGGCGCCATGGGTTGGTTCATGTACAAACCCAAGGCGCCGATGGCGCTGCTGGCCAGCGACAAGCTGGGGATGAGCCGGCCGGACGGCCTGCTCGAAACCCATTCCCTGAGTCAGTTGCCCAAAGACCTGCTGGCCGTGCCGTTCCTCAAGGAAACCCTGACTGAGGATTTCGTCTTCTATTACGAGACCCATGCCGATCGCCTGGGCTTGATCGGCAGCCTGCGGCGGATCATCTACGAGCATGACCTGAAATTACAGGACAGCCTCATCGAGCAGCTGTTCGATCAGCCGGCAGACATTGCACTGTGGCGCGGGGCAGATGGTCGCCTGAAGGATTTTCTGCTGGTGATGGATCGTGGAGGCCTGGCCAAAGTGCTGGAGCCGCTGGCCAAGGTGGCGCTGGATGATACGCAGTTGAGCAAGGTCGCTGAGGTGAAAGTCGGAGCCGACGATGTCGCGCTGTACCAGCTGACCTATAACGCTACCAAGGCGTTGCTGTTCGCTTCTCATGGCGACAAATTGGTGGTGCTGTCCAATCCGGTCCGCCTGCAAGACCCCGAAGATGGTGCAGCGCCAGAGCCGGGCGGCGTTTCCAGCCAGGCCATCGCGGCCTTGCTCAATGGCGAAAAACTGTTCCCCGAAGCATTTGGCCTGCAACCCCGAGCCCCGGAGGTGAAACAGCGGCTGTCGGTGAATTCCAGTGTTTTGGCCATGGGCTACCAGCGATTCATCCCCAACTTTGCCGGGCTGCGGTTCGACATGGACGACCAGGGCTGGCACAGCTTCCTCGCCATGGACGAACTGGACAACCAGCCGGACTTCGATTTCAAGCCGATCTGGCAGGCCATGCCCATGGGCGCCAGCGCCTGTGTGGCCTTGCCGCTGGCCGCCGAGCAACAGCAACCCTTACTGGTGAAGCTCGGCGCCGACGACAAGGTGGCCGAGGCGTTGACCGGACACATGGCAGGTGCTGCCGGCCTGTGCTGGTACGCCGATTCGCGGCTGTACACACCGTTGATGGTGGCGAGCCTGGACGATGATGACAGCGCCAGACTCGACGGCGACCTGGGCACTTTGTTCGGCTCGATGGTCGGTGCCTATGAAGGCAAGGTCGATGGGCATGCTTTCCCTGTGGTGGAGAAACAGCAGGGTGAAACCCGCCAGTGGCAGCGTCAGGTCAGCTCCAACTTCGGCCCCTATGCAGCCAGCGAGGCCGAGCAACCGGCGGCGATCACCGGCAAGGCGTTCATGCGCGTGAGTCTGGCGCGCCATGGCTCGACGCTGCTGTTCTCCCTCGACGACAAACTCGTCGACAAAGCCCTCGACACCCTCGACAAGCGTTTTCCGCCGATGGCCGACCTGATGCCCAAAGACCTGTTGATGCCGGTGTATTTCGGCCCCGATGCCATGGCGCAACTGATGCAGCAGGAAACCCTCGACAGCCTGCCACAAGACATGGAACCGGTGTTTTACAACGCTGCCCAAACTTACCTGATGCCCAAACTGCGCACGCTGGGCGGCTATGGCAAATACGCCCTGACCTTGCCCGAAGGCAGCGAGCCCAGCGGCCATTGGCAGTGGCTGCCGTTGCAGTGGAAAGCCCTGTGACCTTGCTTGTCCGCAGCCTTGGCCTGGTGGCGATGCTCTTGGGCACTCGCGTGTTCGCCAGCGACGCGGCCTCGCTCGATCCACAGCAGTCCCAGGTGTTTCGCGCCTGGTTCGTACGCATCGCCCAGGAACAGTTGGTGCAGGGCCCAAGCCCCCGCTGGTATCAGCAGGACTGCGCCGGGCTGGTTCGATTTGCCGCCAACGAAGCCCTGAAGGTGCATGACGACAAATGGCTGCGCAGCAATGGCCTGTCCAATCGCTACCTGCCGCCGGAATTGCAACTGAGTGAGGCGCAACGTGGCCTGGCCCGACAGTGGCAGCAAGGTGGCGGCAAGGTCGGGCCCTACGTCAACGCGATCAAGCTGATCCAGTTCAACAGTCATCTGGTTGGCCGTGACGTGGCTCAGGCCCGGCCCGGCGACCTGATGTTTTTTGATCAGGGTGACGACCAGCACCTGATGATCTGGATGGGCCGCCACATTGCCTATCACACTGGCACCACCACCCCGACTGACAACGGCATGCGCTCCGCGAGCCTGCAGCAACTCATGACATGGAAGGACACCCGATGGATACCCGACGCAGCCAATCCCAACTTCATCGGCGTCTATCGACTGAATTTTCTCTCCCAATGATCGGTGCCCGCATGCTGCGCTTTCTGCCTTTGCTGTTGGTTGTGATGCTGCCTTTCCCGGCGGCTCATGCTGAAGACAGCGTCGAGCCAAGTAGCTACACGCCGGTGGCCGGCGAAAGTTTTTTCCTGCTGGCCGACAGCAGTTTTGCCAGCGACGAACCCGCAGTGGTTCGGCTCGAAGCCCCCGGGCGCGATTACCGCCGGTTTCGCATGGAGCCCTATGGCGGCGCGGATATCCGGGTGTATCGCATCGACAAGCCGCTGGACTTTCTCAAGCGCCAGAAGAACCTGCACCGAGTGGTCAGTGATGGCCAGTTCAAGGGCGAAGGCCTGTCGAACACCCTCGCGTACCTGTGGGATAACTGGTATCGCAAGTCCCGTCGGGTGATGCAGCGAGCGTTTTCCTACGAGTCGCGTAAACAGGTCACCGAGCAAGTACCGGAGCTGAAGATGGGCGCCGCCATGGCTGCGCCCACGCCCTACGATGCCCAGCCGCAGTTCGCCCTGATTCCGGGCTTGCCGGTGGTCAGCCAGTTCCGCTATCCGCTGTGGGAAGCCAAGCCGATCCAGCCGCCGCCAGGCGTCAACCTGGCCGGTTCCTCCAGCGATTTTGTCAGCGTCGCTACGGGCAACGTCTACATCCCGCTGGGTCATTTGAAGCCGGGTCTTTACCTGGTGGAGGCGCTGATCGGCAAGTACCGCGCAACCACCATGGTGTTCGTCTCCAACACCGTGGCCGTGAGCAAAATTGCCGGTGATGAATTGGTGGTCTGGGCGGCGCGCAAACACGAAGGCAGCTCGGTGCCGAAGGTTAACGTGCTGTGGACCGATGGTCTCGGCGTGATGAGCAGCGGCGCTACCGACGCCGACGGTTTGCTGCGCCTGCAACACGTCAGCCCTGAGCGTTCGTTCGTGATCGGCGAGGACGAGGAGGGCGGTGTTTTCGTCTCCGAGAACTTCTATTACGACAGCGAAATCTACGACACCAAACTCTATGCGTTTACCGACCGGCCGCTTTACCGGCCAGGGGATTGGGTGTCGCTGAAAATCGTCGGCCGCGAGTTCAAGAACGCCCGGGATTCTCTGGCGCCGACTGCTGCCGACGTCAACTTGACCGTGCTTGACGCCACCGGCACGGCGCTGCAATCGCTGGCTCTGAAGCTCGACTCCAAATCCGGTACCCAGGGTCGTTTCCAGCTGCCGGAAAACGCAGTGGCGGGCGGTTATGAATTGCGTTTCAGCTACAAGGATCAGGCCTACAGCAGTGCCTTTCGCGTCGCCGAATACATCAAGCCGCACTTCGAAATCTCGCTGAACCTGGCCAAGCAGGATTACCGCACGGGCGAGCCGGTGAAGGGCAGTCTCGTGCTGTTGTACCCGGACGGCAAACCGGTGGCCAACGCCAAGTTGACCCTGAGCCTGCGCGCCCAGCAGTTGTCGATGGTCGACAACGAGCTGCAATACCTAGGGCAGTTCCCGATTGAGCTGACCAGCACCGAACTGACCACCGATGCCAAGGGCAACGCGACCCTCGACCTGCCGGCCGCCGACAAACCGAGCCGCTACATGCTCACGGTGTTCGCCAGCGATGGCGCGGCGTATCGGGTCAAGACCACCAAGGAAATCCTCATCGACCGTGGTGCTGCAAGTTTCAGCTTGCGTGCACCGCAGCGCTTCAGCGCAGTCGGCGACAAGGTTGCCTTCGGCTACGCCAACGAAAGTGCTGGCGAGCAAAGCAAAGCCGTGACCCCGAGCAGCTACAGCTGGGTGCGACTGGAAGACCAGACCACCGGCGACGGCAAACTCGGCGCCAAAGACCAAGGCTTCACTATCGCATTCGACCGTCCGGGCACCTACAACCTGACGCTGAAGGATGCGCATGGCCGCGTCGTTGGCGCCACCGGTCATTCGGTCACCGGCGAGGGCGTCAAAGCCGTGCCGGGCACTGTGGAAATTGTCCTCGATAAACCCGAGTACAAAACCGGCGATGAAGCCCTCGCCTTGATCACCTTCCCGGAACCGGTCAGCGATGCACTGCTGTCCCTGGAGCGTGACAAGGTCGAGGCCACCGCGTTGCTGTCCAGGGGCGGTGAATGGCTGAAAATGGAAAAACTCAGCGAGACCCAGTACCGCGCGCGCATCCCGGTGAAGGATAACTTTGCACCGAACCTGACATTCTCCGTGCTCTACACCAAGGGCGGTCAGTACAGTTTCCAGAACGCCGGCATCAAAGTGGTGACGCCGCAAATCGACGTGGCGATTGCCACCGATAAAGAGACGTACCAGCCGGGCGATACCGTGTCGGTTGACCTGACCACCCAGTTCGCCGGCAAGCCAATTGCGGCGCACCTGACGGTCAGCGTCGTCGATGAAATGATCTACGCGCTGCAACCGGAAGTCGCGCCCACCATCGACCAGTTCTTCTACCACCCGCGCCGCAACAACGTGCGTACCAGCGCCAGCCTGTCGTTCATCAGCTACGACGTGGCATTGCCCGGCAGCCCAGGCGCGCCGGGCAAAGCCAACCGCAGCGAACGCGGGGTGAAGGTGCTGGAGCGCCCGCGTCGTGAAGACGTCGACACGGCCGCATGGCAGCCGGAATTGGTGACCGATGCCAGCGGCAAAACCCGTTTCACCTTCAAGATGCCGGACTCGCTGACTCGCTGGCGTATCACCGCCCGGGCCATCGCTGATGACGGGCAGGTCGGGCAAAAGAAACAATTCGTGCGCTCGGAAAAACCGCTGTACCTGAAGTGGAGCGGCCCGACCCGATTCCGTACCGGCGACAAACCGGATCTCGGTGTGTTCGCCTTCAGCCAGGCCGAAAAACCGGTCAAGGCTGAGCTGGTGATTCATTACGGCGGCGCCGACCAGCGCGTGCCGGTGACCCTGAACAACGGCATCAACTACATCGCGTTGCCGGCGTTTGCGCTTGTGAGTGGCGACTGGACCGCCGAACTGGTGCAGGACGGTAAAACCGCCGACGCCCTGGCGGTGCGCCTGACCGCGACCGGTGAAGGTTGGCAGGTCACCCAGAGCCAGGTCGTGGATGCGCTCAGCGGTGATACAGCGCTGACCTTGCCGGCGGACGCGACGGATATTCGCCTGCGCCTGGATGACAGTCCGCAGGCGTTGTTCCGCTCGGCGCTCGATGATTTGTTGAGTTATCCGTACGGCGGCGTCGAGCAAACCGCCAGCCAGTTGTTGCCATTGAGCATCGCCTATCCATCGCTGTCGTCGAACCCTCAGGTCCGCGATCGCTTGCGCCTGATCATGCAAAACAGCCGTCTGCGCCTGGTGCAAATGGCCGGTCCTTCGGCGAGTTTCACCTGGTGGGGCCAGGACGGGGAGCCGGACGCCTTTCTTACCGCTTATGCCTATTACGCCGACTGGTACGCCAGCAAAGCGCTGGAACTGACCCTGCCGCCGGAGCATTGGCAGCGGGTGCTCGAGGTTTACGCCAAGCAAGCGAAGAACACGCCACTGCTGCAGCGGGCGCTGATTCTGGCTTTCGCCAAGCAGATGCAATTGCCGGTGAACACCTTGCTCAACGGGTTGCTGGAAGACCTGACACAAGCAGGCGAGGGGCCGGCAGCGAACATGCTCGACGACGCTCAAGACAGCCTGGTCATGGGCGATCCGGATTCGGCGTTGGGCCTGTCGGTGGCTCGAGTGCTGGCGGCGTCCCTGGCCAACCCGTTGAAGGTCAGCCTGCCGGAGGCGTTCAATCGTCAGCTGGCAGACTCCCGGCAGCGCCTGGAGGTCAGTTCACAACCCTTTGTCGAAGCATTGAACCTGTCGCTGCAACCCTTCGATCAGGCCCAGGCGCAAGCCTTGCTGCAACGCCTGCTGCCGCAACAATCCACCCTGGAACGCGCTTTGGCGCTGACCTGGCTGGCGCGCAGCATTGAACAGGCCTCGCCCACCATCGCGCTGGCACCGGGAGACGGCTGGAAGAAACAGCATAGCGCTACCGGTGAGCTGTACTGGACGTGGCAGGGCGCTACGTCGGTGCCGACAGTGCTGACGTTGTCCGGGACACAGGAGCGGCCGTTAAAAGCCGCGCTGAGTTTCCAGACGCGGCAGCCGCCAGCCGATCCATTGGCCGTGACCGTTACCCGCCGTTTGTCACGACTGGTGCCCGGTGACGAAGCCTTCACCTTCAAGCTCGAGCCGGTGAACGGCAAGCCGTTGTCCAGCGACAGCCTGTACCTGGACGAAGTGATCATCACCAGCAAAGCGTCGAAACCGCTGCGCTACGGCATCATCGAAGTGCCGCTGCCACCGGGCGCCGATGTCGAGCGCACCACCTGGGGCATCAAGTTGATGGGCAAGGCCGGCACCGAACCGACTTCGCTGGAGAAGGCGCGTTTCGAACCGGGGCAAATGGCTTACGCGATTCCGGTGGATGCCTTGAGCGGCGAATTGCGCGTGCGTCACCTGGTGCGCTTCTCGCAGAAAGGCCAGTTCAACCTGCCGCCAGTGCGGTTCACCCAGATCTACGCGCCACAGCACCAGGCCCAGGAACAGAAACCGGCGCTTGGCCAGGTCATGGTCCACTGACATGACCCGGCCTCTGGTCTGGCTACTGCTGTGTTTGCTCCCTGCGCTGGCGACAGCGCAGGACGAACCGCTGCGGCTGGGCTTCAAAGGTGACTTGCTGTCGTTGAGCCGGACGCAATTGATCTCCCGCGAGCCGTTGCCTTCAGATCTGCAGACGCCGTTAGGCAGTGTGTGGAAGCTGTTTGTCTACGCCTGGCTGGTGGATACCGGCGCCCATGAATCACCTTATGAATGTCGCGGGCAGTCGAAGGAAGAAGTGTATTGCTGCACGGCTGGCGGCAAGATCGGGCGTGATCAGGCGTTGGTGAAGTCCTGCGGGCTGTACTTTGAGCCTGCGCGGTTGGGCATTGCGGGCGCTGAATGGCGCACGTATTGGCAGGCACGACAGGCACCCCAGTGGTTGCTGAACTTGCCGTCGTTGCAGCCTTCGACGCGGGTTCCGGTCGTTGACTTGCTGCGGATGCTGGCCGTAATGCCCGCGCAGGATCAGGCGCGGCGGGTGTTGCTCGATGTGGTGTTGAACGCGGCGGACGGCAATGTCGTCGGTGAACTCGGCGGCCGGTTGCGGGTGAAAACCTGGAGCTGGCTGGGCGATCAGGATCCGTCGTCGCGCCAGGGTGGTTTTGCCGGATGGACAGTGGATGGCACGCCGATCTGGGCCGGTGGGCGCGGCACCAGTCAGATGGTTCTGCGCAAACATGGCCAGGCCCTGGCCGCAGTGTTGCCGGTGGGTTGGCCGTTGGATGCGGGACGTTGCGTTGAGGTTGGTCTGTTTTCACGCTATCCGATCGGGCGCGTTCTGGCGGCGGATCGGGTGGTTGCCGATGGGCCATTGCAGGGCGACTATCGCGTTGAGTTCGCTAATGGCAATCAGCTGGATATCCACAGCGACGGTGAGCTGTTTCTGCTCAAGGACAAACTCGTTGCGCGCCTGGACCGCGAAGAATACGTCGCCCGTGTCCTGCAACGAGAAGCCAAATCCGAACCGGTTGAGGCTGCCAAAGCCCTGGCTATCGCGATCCGCACCTACCTGCTGCAAAACGCCACCCGCAGCGGCGACTGCCTGAGCATCGACGACAGCAGCACTCGTCAACGTGTCGCCCCACGCCCGGCCACCGCCGAATCGCGCAACATCGCCGCGTGGACCAGCGACCTGGTGCTGGCCGGCAGTACCGTCACCTATCACTCCGACCAGCCCGGCCCGGACAAGCTCTCCTGGCAACAAGCCGTCGAACAAGCCAACGCCGGCCAGCGCTACGACGCCATCCTGCTGCACGCTTACCCGCGCGCCAGCCTCAGCCGCTGGGACAACCCCGTCGCGTCCTGTGAAGCACTGCCCGCCGCGCAGGACTGGCTGCAAAAACAGCGGCGAGGCTGGCGTGCGCGGCTGGACAGCGAGGTCGGCTACAACGAAGTCAGCACCTTCGCCGTCTGCCGCCTGGCGTTCGGCCGCCCCTACGTCGACCGCGAACGCCAGCGGCTCTATGTGCGCGGCGTGCTGTCGCTGCAGGATCGTCTCGACCTGACTCATGAATACCTGCACCTGGCCTTTGAAGCACATCCCAACGGCCAGGACGAAACCTACATCGAAGGGCTTGCCCGTCACCTGCTGCTGGAATAGGCCATGAAACTCCGTTATTCACCGATCATCCTGTTCCTCTGCCTGTTGCCGACAATTGTGGCGGCCCAGAGCGCCGTGAAACTCGACACCCCCGTCGGCGGCTGGCGCACCGGTGCGCCCGAGGGGGAGGGCGAGCGTTTCCGCCAGACCGTCAACTACCCGGCTTCGTCGGTCAACACGCCAGCCGGCCAGGCCAACACCGCCCGCATCAGCGGCCAGATCAAGGCCACCCCCAAATCCACCCAGCCAGGCCGCCTGATCGTCAACGGCGTCAGCATGCCCCTGAAGATCGACGACGCCGGCCGCTTCGATCGCCCGTTCTCATTCCCCAACGGCAGCAACAGCGTCGAAGTCCGCAGCCCCGACGGCCAGCAGCGCCACCGCACTCAATTCCTCAACACCAGCGGCGGCGCCACCCCGGCCAAGCTGCGGGTGCTGCTGGCATGGGACAGCGACAACACCGACCTGGACCTGCACCTCATCACCCCGGACGGCGCCCACATCTGGTACGGCGACCGCGCCGTCCCGAACGGCGCGGCGCTCGACGTCGACGTTACCACCGGCTACGGCCCGGAAATCTTCGCCATGCCGGCACCGATCAAGGGGCAATACCTGGTGTACGTGAATTACTTCGGCGGCGGATACCGCAGCGATGACGAAGGCCAGGAAGATGCCGTGCAACCGCTGACGACGGCGCAGGTGACGGTGATTACGGAGGAAGGGACGCCGAACGAGAAGATGGAGACGTTTGTAGTGCCGATGCGGGCGGTGGGGGAGTTGACGCTGGTTAAGGGGTTTAGTTATCCGTGAGGCTCGGATAGTGCAACCGCAGTGCTTGCATGCGGTTGCGCCCATCAAATTTATAAGTCTGTTTCCTCATTGCACATCGTCCTCCGAGGATGAGTCATCACTCGCCAGCTCGCGCTCGATCTGTTCGATGCTCGGCAGGCTGGTTTGCAACTCGGCCGGCAGGGATTCCACTAATTGGTACTCGGCCACGCCGATGGGGCGGGCGTTATCACGCAGGGCATATTCGGCCACGACCTTGTTCTTGCTTTTGCACAGCAGAAGACCGATGGTCGGGCCGTCCTGCGGGTGCTTGAGTTGGGCATCCACGGCAGCCAGGTAAAAACCAAGCTGACCCAGATGTTCAGGTTTGAACTTGCCAGCCTTGAGTTCGATCACCACATAGCAACGTAGTTTGAGGTGATAAAACAACAGGTCGATAAAGAACTCGTCACCGCCTACGTCCAGTAGCACTTGCTTGCCGACGAAGGCAAAACCCGCCCCCAGTTCCAGCAAAAAGTCGGTGACGTGTTTAACCAGCGCGTTTTCGATCTCGCGCTCCTGTGCATCAAGCGTCAGGCCCAGGAAGTCTAAACGGTAAGGATCTTTCAGTGATTCGCGGGCAAGGTCGGATTGCGGTTTGGGCAACTGGCTATCGAAGTTACTGACCGCCTTGCCGCTGCGCTCCAGTAGACCAGTCTCGATCTGCATCACCAAAATATTGCGCGACCAATTGTGCTCGATAGCTTGTGCGGCATACCAGCGGCGAGTTTCAGGGTCGTGAAGCTTGTCTATCAACATCAGATTGTGACCCCAAGGCAATTGTGCAGCAGCTTGTTGCACAAATTCCGCGTCTGGCCACGCCTTGGCAAACGCGCGCATGTATTTGAGATTGCGTGGAGAAAAACCCCTTCATATCAGGAAAGGTAGCGCGCAGATCCTGAGCCAAACGGTCGACCACCTTGGTACCCCAGCCCTGTTGCGCTTGACGCGCCAAAATATCCTTACCGATCTGCCAGTAGAGCAGCACCAGTTCGCGGTTCACCGCCAGAGTGGCGCGCTGTTGGGCGTGATGGATTCGGGCTTTGAGGTCGGCCAGCCAATCACCATAGCCTTCGGGTGGCGTGCTCAGGCTAGCGGGGTGGTCGCTCATGCGTTTTTCCCTGATGATTTTTTTCGGCGCGGCCTTCGCCACGTGTGCCGCTATGCCGGTTTAGAGGTCAGTCGTGAAGGTCGAAGATTAGTCAGCCCAATTGTCAGGCGCAAGCAGTTGGGGCTTTCTCGGAAGTTTCCTTCAAAAGAAAGCGAAAATGCTTACTTTCAGGCCATTATTGCTCAATGCGCGTTTGTGGTGCCGATGCGGGCGGAGGGAAAGTTGACGTTGGTTAAAAGGTTTAGTTGTCCGTGAGGGGATTTCGGCAGTGTTGCTGAAAGTATTCCTTTGGCGACGCGGCCGCGTGCAAACCTCAAGAAGTAAGCAAAATCCTATAGATATAAAGAATGTTTACGCTAATGCTCGTCAGGTTTGCCGGTGCGCAACGCTGCATGGAAATTAAAATACCATCCAGATGTTCGCCACATTTTTTCTACCATCGTTCTAAAAACGTTCCCTACTTGCTTGGAGATTCTCTGATGCTATCGCGCGTCATAACCCTATCATTGCTCGCCGGCCTGGCGTCTCAGGTCAATGCCAGCTGTGACATGCCGGACTCACTGGTCAATCAGACCATGATCAATGTGGCCGATCCACTTTATTCGCCGAGTAATCCCAATGCCGGTAATCAAGTTCGGCTAACGCTGAATGATGGCACTTATCAACTTGAAGTGCTCGGAAAGCCGATCGTTTCGACTGGCGAATATGAATACCGTAAATATGCGCGCGACCTGGGTCAGTTGGTCATGCGAGAAACGTATCAAGGTGAGCCGGTGAACTACACATGGACCCTGGTGTGTGAATCCAACCAGCGGGGCACTTTTGTCTTCAGTCAGCAGAACGGCCCCCTCAAACCGGACATTCGTCAGAACACCGGGCGCTATACGCTCGATGCGGCGAGTCGCTGACACGTTGCCGACAGGCTAAAGGTTGGCTTGTTGTACGCGTTCCCCTGTAGGAGCCAGCTTGCTGGCGATGGTCGTTAACGATAACGCGTGTGGGCTGGCTGAATGCGGCGTACTTGAGTCCATCGCCAGCAAGCTGGCTTCTACAGGTTTTGGGTAAGTTGTGTTTCCGGCGATGGCGTGAATACGTTCAGCGTGGGTGCGATCCCTGTGGGAGCTGGCTTGCCAGCGAAGGCAGCCTGACTGCCACCCATTGTCTTTCTGATGTACCCATTCATTACTGCGATAACGGCCGTCTACATGCTTATCAGTGCAGTAGGCAGGTTGGGCATCATTCACATTTAAATCCTGTGTAGGTTCGGGGTTAAGAATAATCTTATAGATGCAAGTCATGTTCTGCGATAGCACTCGTTATGTTCTACGGGAGTGAAGCAGTAAATATAAAGTAATATGTAATCACTTGCTGTATTGGTTTCTTCTGTTTTAGTTGTGTATCGTGTTTGGCTGTAGCCACTCCTGTTTTCCTACTGAAGAGTTTCTGCCTGGGAGCAACATGATGATAGTCCTGGAACCCATGTCCGCCGCTTCATTCGAGCGCTTCAAGGCTTACAGCATTGCCGATTTCGCCGCGCAGATGCAGCGCACCGGTGAGTGGGAGATTGACCGGGCGCCGGCCCTGGCCGAGGCGTCCTTCGCCCGGTTGCTGCCCCAGGGTTTGCTGACCGCGGACCACTACCTGTTCGATATCCAGGACAGTGCCCTGGGTGAGTGCGTAGGCGCCATCTGGGCTGGGGTGGTCGAAGAGGAGCGGCGTGAAGGTTTCATATTCGACCTGGTGATCCATGAACCCTACCGGCGCCAAGGCTATGCAAAATTGGCGATGCGGGAAATCGAAGCGTTTTTTGTGACTCTGGACGTGCGCTCGATTGCGCTGGAGGTTTACTTTGATAATGCGGGTGCGCGGCGCCTTTACGATGAGTCGGGCTATCAGGTGACCAGCCAAAGCATGCGTAAAATGTTATGACTTTTTAAGCCGTGATCAAATGTCGTCAATGATAGTGCAGGTGTCCGCGTGAGATTTTTATCCCTATGTTGTTTGCTGTTTGGCCTCTCAGGGTGCGGGACTATCAACAGTGTCTTTGTTCCTGATTCTGTAGTGGTCTCTACGCTCAAGTGGTCACAGACCAATTGTGCCGCCTTGCCTCGCGTATTCAGTGGCTTTGTTTATGATTTATGTGTGTTGAATGGCCCTCCGCGCGCTGAAGCCGTTGTGCGTGGACTACATGTCAATGACACGCCCTTTATACTGTTCGATATCATGGCTTCGGCCGTATTTGATGTGGTCTTGTTGCCTTATACGGCTTATTACCAGATTGCTTACGGCAATCTTGAGCTTAATTAATTACTCTGCGCCAGACGAAGCGGCCTCGGTCGGCCACGTTAGCTGTTGCGCTTCCCCGTCTGGTTCGGCCTGACACCTTTGGTTTTATCCACTGATTACGCGTGCCTGACAGCAATGGCGGACCCATTCGCCAGCGCTTTCGATTGGGTGAATTGTGGTGCTATTACTCTAATAAAGTCATATTCGGGTAAATGGACGTCACTTAAATGAGACAAGTACTAGTTTTGTGGTATTTGTCCTTCAGAAATTTCTGGAGTTAATGGATTGTCATTGGCTTTAGGATTTTTCCTAGTGGCGGGTGGATGGGCACTGTTTATCTTGTTGCTGTCGAATGGCTTGTAGAAAAATACGCTCTACATAACTCGGCGTTTCTTATTGTGTCCTGTCATATAAAGATGGGCTGCAATTGGCTTGTGGGAAATTTCGTCGTGACATGTAGGTTTCTGCATCGCTGAGGCGATTTGACTCCAATATTGAATCCAATCAATCACAGGTAGTGAACATGTTCAAAAAACTTGCACTTTCCATTCCGGCCGCTGCTTTGCTGCTGAGCTCCTCCATGGTCATGGCGGATGCAAACCAGGAGCGCATCAATATCCAGTTGAAGGCAGATATTCCGGCCGCTACTTTCCACGTGCGCCCACCAGCCGGTGAAGATTTCACCAAAGAGCAAGTGCTGCAATGGGATATCAACAAGAAGGAACTGCTGGGCTGGAAGAACCGTCTTGAAGTTCTGAATACCGAGAAAGGTATCCAGGCCAAGCTCGATGTACCACCTGTCCTGATCGACGGCGACAAAAAAATCGCGTTGACCGTGAAGGTCAATGGAATCGACGTGTCGGCGACTCAGGCGATCAAGGTCGTTGACGATGCCGATGCCAACTCGCCTCATCAGGTGGAGTTCGTCATTGCGCCAGTCAAGCCGACAGACAATTACAAGCCAGGCCTCTACACCGGCAGCGTATCGCTGATCTTCGAACCGACTGCTTGATCCGTTAAGGACAGTCAGCGCTTCGAGGCTACTGCGTCACGCGGTTGGCGGGCAGATCTGCCTCGCCAGCCGCGTTTTTAACCTTCACCTTCGTCAAGAGAATTACCTGCATGTTCCCGATGACGCCCATCGCGGCGGCGCTTGCGCTTTTTTTCTGTGCCGGTGCACTCGCGGCCCCCTCTGCCATCGGCACTACGCCTCGCAGTTTAATGGCCCAGGCCAAGGGTCTGCCCAGTGAATTCGAGGAACACTTTTTCGATGTGCCGCTGGCGGTTCGCGTCGAGGTCGATCAACAATTTCTCGGTGAGGCGATGATCGTGCTGTCGCGCGATGATCGCATCACCCTGCTGGACTTTACCGACGTCGCCGACAGTCGGGTCCCGGCCAATGAGCGCGACACCTGGGCGGCCTACCTGCAACAGGGCGTACCGCTGGGGGCCTGTGCCGGCAGTTGCCCGGAGCAGATGCTCGCGGTGCACTACAGCCTGGAAAACTCGCTGGTGTCGATTGCCACCGAGCGCGCCGAACGTGACAGCGAGACGCCGCGTTTCTACGACCAGCCACGCGCTGGCAGTACCGGCCTGATCGTGCGCAACCAGTTGAACCTCAACGGCGGCCAGCAGCAGGACCTGGGCGGGCGCTACGGCCTGGAGGCCAGCAGCAGCCTGGGCAACTGGACCCAGAACTTCAACATGCAACTGGCGCGCATGGGCGGCGGCGATGACCAGCTCTATCACTCGGTGCACGAGCTTTACAGCCAGCGCGAGCTGCAGGGCAACTTCCTGCGCCTGGGCTATTTCACGCCCGCTTCCGAAGGCTTGAGTCGACAGCCGCGGACCTTCGGCAACAGCCCGGACACCGCCCTGGGCGTCATGTACGGCAGCTCTGACAGCCTGGCCATCGAAATCTCGACCCCGAGTGTCTACCCGATCTATGTCACCGCCAATCGCCTGGGTTCGGTGGAGATCTACCGCGACGGCCTGTTGATCAACACCCAGCCGGTGCCCGCCGGCTTGCAGACCCTCGATACCCGGCCGCTGCCCGGCGGTATCTACGAAGTCGAAGTGCGCCTGATCGAAGACGGGCAGATCACTTCGACCAGCCAGGAGCTGGTGTACAAGCCCAACAACTGGCGCAACCCGGACGAACGCTGGCGCTACAACCTGTTCGCCGGGCGCGAGACCAAGCTGCTGAGTAACTGGGAAGACGACAAGAACGACGCCATGACCGCCGGTGTCGCGTTGAACTACCTGCTGCACCCACGGGTGGTGGTCGGCCTGTCCGGGCGCCAGGTCCGCGACACCCTGCAATATGGCACCTCGGTCGACTGGAGCCTGGCCGACAGCGTCAGCCTCTATGCCAACCTCTATCAAACCCAGGACTACGGCACCGGCGTCGATTTGCAGGGCCTCTACAGCTACAGTTCCGGCAGTCTCATCGCCAGCCATACCCGCAGTTGGCTGGACACCCGCAACACCTACGAAACCCTGCCCGACGGCACGCGCATCCGCCAGCGCAACGTGTTCACCGGCCAGACCAGCAACTCCTCGCTGTCGGTCAACCACCGCATCAGCCAGAAAAGCTCGCTCAATGCACGGATCTCCCACAGCGACGGCTACACCGAAGGCGTCGGCCTGGACCTGGGCTGGAACCAGCGCACCTTCCTGTTTGGCAGCGACGGCAACTGGCGCCTGTCGCTGTTCGACCGCCCGGGCAGTTCCAGCAGCGGCAACCAGCGCAATCGCGGGGTCGACCTGAGCCTCAACCTGTCCCTGGGTGGCCCCGGCCAGCAGATCAGCGGCAGCATCGGCTCGCGTACCTCCCGTGACGGCGCCCGCGACAACAATGCCTCGGTCACTTATCGCAAGACCCTGCAGGACCACCAGCTGCAAAGCGTCTCCGCCACCGCCAGCACCGACACCTATGGCGTCGGCGTCTCCGGTACCGCGAGTTTCCTCACCGAGGTGGTCAGCGGCGATGCCTTTGCCCAGCGCTCGTCCTATAACGGCAACTTCACCGGCGGCCTGAACCTGGACAGCACCTTCGCCTTCAGCGGCGAACAGATGGTCATGACCAGCCAGTCCCGGGGCGATGGCGCCGGCATGATCATCGACGTCGAGTCCGATCTCGAAGACATCGCCCTGCGCGCCGACGACTTCAGCGGTGGCAGCACCCGGCTGCGCCCCGGGCGCAACTTCGTGCCGATCACCGCCTACCGCAACAGCACGGTCAGCTTCGACTTCGAAGGCAACCACGTGCCCGCCGCCAGCATCCAGCCGGTGCGCACCCGCTATCACCTGAACAAGGGCGGCGTCGACTACCGCAAGATCACCATCAGCAAGACCCTGACCGTGCTCGGCCGCCTGCTCGACCCGCAAGGCCGGCCGCTCAAGGGCCATCACGTGATCAACCACGCCAGCCGCGGCGTCAGCGAAGTGGACGGCTTCTTCTCGATGGAAATGAGCGCCAGCGCCCCGACCCTGGAAGTGCGCCACAACGACCAATTGCTGTGCCAGTTCCGCCTCGACCCGGCGGCGCAACCGACCGAGCAGGATGTGTTGATGATCGGTGATTTGCGCTGTTCGCCGGAGACCCTGGCGGATGCGACTTATAAAGCAGAGAAGGCCGGGTGATGCCGTTCTTTATTGATCAAGCAACAAACGAGGTTTAAGCCATGAAATACCTGATCACACTCTTCAGTTTTTGCTGTTTGCCATTACTCGCCCAAGCCGGTCCGCAAATCAATGTCGGGGTGGTCTATGACTACCTCGACGGCGAAAAAAGCACCTACCTCAAGCGGGTGTTCAACGGCGGCGATGCTACGGCCTTCGTCAAGGTCAATATCCTGGAAATCGTCTACGACGCCGACGGTGTTCCCCAGGAAGTCCCGGTCAAGAACCAGGCCGACGTAGTGGCCCGCGATGGCCTGATGGCCAGCCCGGCGCGCTTGATCGTACCGGCCAATGGCATGCAGGGCACCCGCTTGCTGTACATGGGCGAGCGTGAGCAGGAGCGTTACTTCCGCGTGCGCTTCATCCCGGTGGTGCCGGAGCAGGAAGACCAGTTCGCGGTGTCGAGCGAAGAGCGCGAAGAGTACAAAAAGGAGCTGTCGGCTGGGGTCAATATCCTCGCCGGTTACGGCACGATCTTTTTCGTGCGCCCCAAGCACACGCGCTTTGATACCAAGGTCGACGACAGCAAGACGCATTACACGCTGCGCAATAACGGCAACAGCGTGGTGATCGTCGATCAGTTCAAGGACTGTTCGAGCAAGAACGAGCAGGAATGCAACCCGGTGACAAAGCACCACATCCTCGCCGGGCGCGAGTTCAAGTTCGACAAACAGGCCGGTCGTGAATACCGCTTCAAGTTGGTGGAAGGCGAGAAGAAAAAGACCGTCGAGGTCAAGGGTTGATCCCGGCGCCTCGCATTGGCGATGGCGCCTTCAAGTTACAGGTATTTGCCATGTTCAAGACATTGATCACCACCGTGCTGCTGTTGACCAGCACCTGTGCCCTGGCAGCCAAGGAGAGGCATACCTTTGAACTTTCGGTGTTCATCCCTGTGCCGCAATTTTATGTGCGTCCTGCAGAGGCGGGCTGGATTGGCCTCCCGCAGAGCCTGTCCTGGAACAAGAGCACCTCGACTTTGGAGAGTTTGAGCAAGGACTTTACCGTGCTTAATCAAGCAGGGGCCGTCTCGGCACGGTTAGTGGACGAGCCGTATCTTTCTAGCGGTCAGGACAGGATTGAGTTGAAGGTGAGGTTCAATGGCAAGGTGCTTAACGTATTGACGAGTCTGGAAGTGGTTTCCAAGCAAGAGGCATTGCCAGGCAAGCGTGTGCCATTGGAAATCATTCCGCAAAAGCCCCAACAGGGTTACATGGCGGGCTCTTATTCAGGCGCTGTCAACTTGATGTTCAATGCGGTTGCGCCATAGTTAATAGTGATGTTTGAGGTCGTTATGGGATGGTTTTATTTAGGGTGGAGTAGATGAAAAGTGCGCAGGTAACTCTAAATTTCGGGCGCTTTGGCTGGCTACTGATTGCCATGCTGTCCACTGTTACAGTGGCACCGGCCTGCGCGGCTGATGTTAATCTTCAATTTGAGTTTGCGTCAGACTCTTCTAATCCGGGTAAAAAAGAATTCACGAACAAGACGCCTGTTACTGGACTGTGTGCGGAGATGCCTTTGACTTTTTCTTGCGGGCCTGAGGGGGGGAAGGGCAGTTCGAAAATTGATGTCACGATTGGCGGGCGTATTCCTAATCCGGCGGTAGATAATATAGTACAGTTTAAAATTCCTGAGTTACGAAGTTTTTTTGTAAAAGGTGCTGATGGTAGAGAGTATCCCGTGAAGCTTAAGATCACAGGGGTGGCTGCCCGATATGATCTTAGTCCGTCTACGGTAACGTCGATCACGGGTAACCCGCCGCCTGGGGGGCATATTGACCTGTGGATGGGTGGAATGTTTGCCGATGCGCCACCTCCTTGCTCATCCGTGCAGCTAGAAAACGGGATGCATCCCTCCCAATATCGTTTTGTCTGGCATGGCAATCCGGGAGTGATCTGTGGGAAAAGAAAACGTATAGCCTTTATCCCAATTCCAATAATGAAATTGGATTCACTGAGCATTGTGTATCAGCTCGATACACCCAATCCCTTTGAGATGGTAGCGGGTACTTATGAAGGCGTTACCACTTATCGGATGAGAGAAGATTTCAATCCTGGCGGTTACTTGCAGCCGAGTCGACCGTCATTCGACGTGAAAGTTACCTTGAAAGTCAATCATACGTTTCGGGTGTCCTTGGATAGCAATGACAGGAAGTATGACATTCAACCGGACGGAGGTTGGCCGGCATGGAATGACCAGGGGCGCCCCGTAAAATGGTTGTCGTCCAAGTACATAGCTTTCAATCTCGAGACAACGTCGCCCTTTACAATGAGAGTTCTCTGCCAGTTTCCCTCGGGGGGCAACAACTGTGGTTTGAAAAATTCGCAGAACGACTCAGTAGGAGTGGGAGCATGGGTTTCGCTTCCTCAAGGAGTGACCGATGACGCGGGAGCTCCTGTGCGTGACAAATACCTCAATGTATCGTGGTATGATAAGTTCAAGGTTTCCGGATATGTCTCAGGTAGAGGGACGCTGCGTTTTAAAATGTCCCCTTCGGAGATGGCGAAGATGAAAACCGGTACGATGTACTCGGGTACTGTCACGGTCGTATGGGATTCCGATATTTAATTAAGTACCGGTTCGATAGGTTGTCACTTTTTTTACTCACATGCCTATTTATCGCGCAGGCCTCCACCGTGAAGGATCAACAGGTCAGGTAATACCTCACCTCGCAAAAAACCGAACAACTTTCACTGCTGCAACACCTGGTCAACACCAACAGCGGCGCCTTGAATATCGAGCGCGTGTTCAAGGTCGACAAACAGGCCGGTGGTGAATACCGCTTGAAGCTGGTTGAAGGCGAGAAGAAAAAGTCCATCGAGGTCAAGGGTTGATCCCGGCGACTCGCACAGGCGAGGGCGCCCTGAAGTTACAGGTATTTAACATGTTCAAGACAATGACCACCACCGTGCTGCTGTTGACCAGCCCCTTTGCGCTGGCCGCCCGCGAGGAACACGAGTTCGAGGTCTCGGTGCGCGTCCCGACCTTGCAGTTCTACGTGACCCCCACCGACCCCGGCTGGATGCACCAGGAGCAGGTACTGCCCTGGGATGTGCGCAAGTCGACCCTGGGCGGTTTGCGCAGGGAGTTTGACGTGCTTAATGACGGCGGTGGGGTGAGTGCCAAGTTGGTGAGCCGACCGTTTCTTACGACTTCTCTTAATGAAAGCTCCTATATTTATTTGCAAGTGAAGTTTAATGGGGTGGAGCTGGACGCTCAAGGGTATAAGTTGGTGGTGTCGGCACGTGACGCCAGTGTCGGTACTCGGGCTCAGTTGGAAATTGTCCCGCAAATACCTGGGGAGGGTTATAACCCAGGAGCTTACTACGGCAATGTTAATATTCTGTTCAATGCTGCGGCACCTGGTGCTTTGGATGAAGGGTGATTATTCTATGAGTGTTGTTAGGCGTTTGGTGTTGACCGGTTCGCACTGGTTGTTGATGCTGTTGGGGGGCTTAGGCAGTGCTGCTCCTGTATGGGCCGCGCAAGTAGATGTTACAGCCAAATATTATCCAGTGAGTCATGATAAATACAACTTTTATAACACAACAAGGCCTAGCAGGTTCTGTGAATTACTTTACCTACGTTGCCGCGATGATAAGCTATTTAGTGCGGATGTGAATATCGTATTAACATCTACTGGCGAGATCCGTGCCGATCATGCGATTGAACGCCAGGGTGTTATGTTCAAGGTGCCGGCAAGTTGGAAAACGATTGAAGTGCGTAATACGCAAACTGGCGAAAGCCATACTTTAAAAGCAAGGATCGCTGGTTTTGGATTTAAGAGCGAAACTGAAGACGTAAGAAAGTTGGTGGGGATGCCGGTAGGAAGCGATCCTAGTGGCGAAAAGTCTTATCAAGCATTATGGAGTGGTGGCTCGTTTGATACGGCGCCTCGACCATGTGAGGGTGTTCGTGTTTCTCTTAATAGCCCTGAGTATTTCAATTTTGTTTGGATGACGCCAGTTGATGGGGTATGTGCCAAAAAGGCTAATTTTAATATCCCAAGGATAGACTTTAAAGAAATGCAGATTGTCTATCAGTGGGAAAGTCCTGATCCGTGGGGCATGGCTTCGGGCACGTATGTCGGGGCATTGACATATACGTTGGGGGCTGGCGGCGAATTCGATGTGGGTGACATCCTAGCCCCAAGCGAGAATGCCTTGACACTTAAATTTACGCTTGATGTTGAGCATGTTCTCAACGTCTATCTTCCACCGGGCGGCAATCGTGTGGAACTAGTGCCTGAGGGTGGTTGGCAGCGCTGGCTACAAAACCCGGCTCACATACCGAAAAGACTGTTTCGTGACCAGACCTTCCATATCTCGGCGTCCGGCCGGTTTGGTATGCGATTGATTTGTAGCAACATGTATGGGGAATGGTGCGCGATCAGAAATGAAAATAATCACTCCATACCCGTGGCGGTCGATGTCAGTTTGCCGAGCGGGATGGTTGATAGTGAGGGACGTCCGGTCGTTCGTCAGGCACTAAGAAATGATCGAGGCGTAAAGTTTCAGCTAGGTGATTACGTGGACCATAAGCCCGGCACCTTACACTTCGAAACCAACCGTTTGGTTGACGAGATGCTGCGTGAGCATGCAGGTAGCACCTACTCGGGGACGATCACGGTTGTTTGGGATTCAGAAGTTTAATGCCGTGTCGCCCCAATGCCGATTGGAGGGTTGTAGGAGCGAGCTTGCTTGCGAGGGGCGTTAACGATAACGCGGGGAGTCTGGTTTCCTGCGGTGTTCTCGGGTTTTTCGCGAGCGAGCTCGCTCCTACAGTGGGGGTGGGGTGGGCGTAATTGTTATTGGGTGATTCTATTAAGGGGCGGTGATGGCTTATGTGTTTTGGTAGGAGAATTCTCGGTTCGCTTAGTTTGTCTGTTTTTTTGTTGACGCCGCTGGCGGGTGTGCAGGCCTCGGATCAACAGGTCAGTCAGTACCTTGTCTCGCAAAAAGCCGAACAACTCTCACTGCTGGAACGCCTGGTCAACACCAACAGCGGCACCCTGAATATCGAAGGCGTGCTCAAGGTTGGCAAGCTGCTGGAGCCCGAGTTCCAGGCGGCCGGTTTCAGCACCCGCTGGATCGAGCTGCCAGCGACGATGCAGCGCGCCGGCACGCTGGTCGCGGAGCGCAAAGGGACCTCCGGGAAAAAACTGCTGCTGATCGGCCATCTGGATACCGTATTTCCCAAGGACAGTCCGTTCCAGACGTTCGAGCGCCAGGGCCGGTTCGCCACTGGCCCGGGTATTATCGACAACAAGGGCGGGGTGGTGGTGCTGTTGTATGCACTCAAGGCCCTGCACGCCATGGGCGCGCTGGACGATGCGAGTATCACTGTGGTGTTGACCGGCGATGAGGAAAACAGCGGCAAACCGATCGCGGTCTCGCGCCAGCCCTTGATCGAGATGGCCAAGGCCAGTGATGTGGTGCTGGACTTTGAACCGACCGTGAGCGGCCATGCCTCGGTAGGGCGGCGGGGCACGGCGCACTGGTTGATTGAGGCTGCCGGTCGTGAGGGGCATTCGTCGATCATCTTCAGTGACGAAGTGGGGGCGGGTGCAAGTTTTGAACTGGCGCGCATTCTCGATCAACTGCGCAAAAGCCTGGTCGGCGAACCAGGGTTGACCGTCAATCCTGGAACACTGGTGGCCGGGGTCGAGGCCACGTACGACAAGGCCAGCGGGGCGGGTGACGTCTTTGGCCGGACCAACCTGGTGGCCCAAACCGCGATCGCCAGTGGCGATGTGCGCTACTTGACCACTGCGCAAAAACAACAGGCCGAAGCGCGCATGGCCGCTATTGTCAAAGACAGTCTGCCCGGCACCACCTCGACCCTGCAGCTTGAGCAGGTGCTGCCGCCGATGCCGAGTACCGCCAGCAGCCTGCAACTGTTCGAGCGTTACAGCCAGATCAGCCAGCGCCTGGGCCACGGCCCTGTGGCGTTGCTGCCCGCCGAGTTACGCGGTGGTGGCGATATTTCCTATGTCGCGCCTTATGTTTCCACCGCGCTGGTGGGCATTGGCGCCAGCGGCGATGGCGAGCATTCGGCGCGCGAACGGCTGGACGTCGAATCGCTGTTCACCCGCTCGCAACTGGCCGCGTTGCTGATGCTGGAGCTGGTCAAGCCAGCGCCCTGACTAACTCCCCGATAGCTGCAACTGTGCCTTGGCCCGGGCCTGCGGGCTGACTTCCAGCGACAGCGACAGGACCTTGACCTGTTGCTGCTCGAGCTCTGCCAGCCAACCGATAAACGGCGCCAAAGGCCCTTCCAGGCTCAGGTCGATGTGCCCCGAGGGCGTGTTGTCCATGCGCTCGAGGTTGAGCTGTGCCTGGCGGCTGGTGCGGGTAATCAGCCCCGGCAGCGCTTCGCCGCTGATGGCCTGGCTGCTGGCGCGCGGTTGCGCGGGCAGGGCCTGCAGTTGCTGTTGCAAACGACTCTGTTGATTAAACGCCTGCTCGGCCTTGGCCAGTGCCAGCTGCGGCGGTTGCCAGAGCAGCAGGTACGCGGCCATCACGCCAATGAACACAGCCAGGCCGCGCACGGCTGTTTGCTCGCGAGCTGCCAGGGTTTGCCAGCGCCGGCGCAACAGGGCGACGGCTGACGGTGCTGCGGTGGGGGTTACGGGGGCGTCGCTCATAGGGCTTGTTCCTTGATCTTGAGGCGCGTGCTGACGCCGTGGCTGTCGCGTACAGACGCCTCAGCGCTGACGCTCAGGCCCTGGGTGACCAGGCGTTCACGCAGTTGTTGCAGGTCGGCGAAGTCCGGGGCGCTGACCTGCAGGCTCCAGCCTTCGCCTTGTTGATAGTTAAGGCGATGGACCACGGCGAGGGCGCCGCTGCTGGCGGCCCATTGCTCGGCCAGTTGCGACAGCTGGCGGGTCATCCCGGCCTGGCCTTGGCCTTGCTGGCGCAGCTTGGCCTGCAACTGGCGCGGCAGGTCAATGACCGGGCCGTCGTCCGGAAAGCGTTGTTGCCACAGCGCCAGGTTTTGCTGTTTGAGTTGGGCGCTGCGCTGCTCGATCAGCAGCCGATGGCCCACGGTCTGCACCAGCTGCGCGGCGCAACCGATGATCAGCACCACGGCCAGGGTGCGCCACGGCCAGCGACGTTTGCCGGGGCGCGCGAATGCGCCCTGGCACAGGTCGATGGCACTCGCCGAGCCCTGGCTCAAGCGGGCCCAGGGGGTGTCCTGCGCGTGCCACTGCGCGCTGTCGATGCCGCTCGGTGCCTGGGCGCCGAACCAGTGCAATGGGCCGGGCAGTAGCGGGGCGAGCGCTGGCAGTTCCGCGTCGCTCAGGGCCAGGCGCAAGGGCGCCGCGCCGCCGATCAACCAACGCTGGTCCCAGCCAAGGGCGCAGGGCTGATCAGCGGGCATGCAGTCGGCGTCGATGTGCACGCGGACCGGGTGCAGGTCCTGCGCCGCCAGGGTGGCCAGGCACTGGCGCAAGCGCTCGCGGTCGATGGCAAACAGTGCGCAATGTTGTTTGTCGCGCAACGGGCCGTGGGCCAGGTGCAAGTCGTCGAGGTCGTCGACCACCTGATCTTCCAGAGCCGATTGCAGCGCCTGGCGCAGCCAGCGGCCACTGCGGGCGGGCACGCTGACCTGGTGATAACTGGCCATTTCCATTGGCAGCAGCAGGCTTAGCGGTTGACCGCGCAGTTGTGCGGCGGCCTGTGCCAGGGTGCCATGCTGCGCCGGGGCGTCGGCCTGCCACCAGGTCAGGGACCACTCGGCGTCGGCGTCGGCGGGGGGGGAGAGGTACAGCCAGTGACTCATGATCATTACTCGTTTGGCCGGTCGGCTTTGGCGGGGTTAGGGAGCAGGTGGCGTTGTTCGACGCGCAGGGTCTTGCCGTCGATGCTGCGCAGGTCGCTGACCAGGCGCAGGCGTCGCCCGTCGAGTTCGACGTCGATGGTGGCGCGAAACTGCTGGCTGCCCACCGCCAGCCCACGGGCCTTGATGTCGCGGCCGGCGAGCATGGGGTGATCGAGGAAGGCCTGGACGCTGGGGTAGCCAGCCTCGGGCCGGGTCTTGACCAGGTTGCTGGCCGTGGCCTGGTCCAGGCCTTCGAGGCTGGCCAGCACCAGGGCGCTGGCGGTGTTGATGTTCAAGGCGCTGGCGGGGCCGGCCGTCAGCACGGGCCGCAGTTTTTCCAGGGTAGCGGCGTCTACCTGGGGCAGTTGGCGCAGTTCGCTGATGTCGCTCAGGGGCAGGGGCTTGCCGTCGCGCCCGCGCTGGGTTGAGAGCAACGCCGGGTCGTGGGCACGCACCCCCAGCAGCGCCAGCAGGCGTTGGTAGCGGGCGCTGGCGAGCAGGTCATTGGGGCGGCGCAGGCTGTTGAGGTTGAGCCGGGCGCCGAGGTCTTCGAGTTCGATGTGAATGCGCCCGCCTTCGATGTCCATGACCGGCGCCGGCTCTGCCCAGGGCTGGCCCGGGTGCACCACTTGCAAGCCATTCTCGCGGCGTGCTTGCGCCAGTATTTGCTGACGGGCCCAGCTTTCGCCACTGAGCGCCAGTTGCCAGAGTTGCTGGTGCTGCACCAGGTTGGCACTGCTGTGCAGGCTCAGGCGCTGGCGGGCGAGCATATGGCTGACGATCACCGTCACCAGGGCGGTGATCAGCAGCACGCTGAGCAAGGCGACGCCGCGCTGGCGCCCGGGACTACGCATGGGGTGGGGCCGCGTGGCTGTCGCCGGCCGGCACACCGCCGGGCATCAGGATCACCCGGCGGATGTCCGGGAAGCCGGGCGCATCGATGACGATTTCCAGGGCCCCCGGCAGGCCCAGGGTCTGCCCGTCCGCCGGCCAGCCGGTGTGCGCCTGGCCATGACCGTCGACGTAGCGCAGGCGCTTCAGGCGTACACCCTTGAGCAAGACCTGGAGCTGGGGCTGGGCGCCGCCCGGCTCGCCGCCGGGCAACGGCAGGGTCTCGCGCAGCCATTGCTGGTCGCGCCACAGGTGGCGCACCTGCAGCAGCTCGCTGCGCGGCTGGTCCAGCGGATTGCGCCAGCCGCCACGCACCAGGCGCAGTTCGCCGGGTTGGCCGATCATGGCCTGGCTGGCGCTGGCGTCGTCGCTCAGGGCCCGGCGGCTGGCCAGTTGCAGGTCGCGCTCGAGCAGGCCCATGGCCCGTTGCAGATGCCGCAGTCGCTGTTCGTGACTGGCGATACGCCGGTCACTGTGCAGCACACGGTCGAGCAACTGCCAGGTGGCCAGGCCCAGCAGGCTGAAAATGGCGATGGCCACCAGCACTTCGAGCAGGGTAAAGCCGCGCTGCGTCATGGTTGTGCCTCGATAAAACCGACCAGGTGCGCGCGGCTGTATTGCCGGGCGTCATCCAGGCTGGCCTGGGGGGAAACCCGCACGCTGACTTTGAGCAGGCGCGAGTCGGGCGCCGGCTCGCTATCGGTCAGCAACCACCACTGGCGCCCGCCGAATTCCACCCGTTGTTCCTGGCGTTCCTTGCCAGGGGCGAGCATGCCGGCGCGCAGTTCATTGAGACGGTTGTCGGCGATCCACAGGGCCTGGGTGCGCTCCGACAGCCCGGCACTGTTGCGCGTTATGTGTTGCACGGCGCTGTAGAGGGCGATGGAGGCGGTGGCGAAAATCGCCAGGGCCACCATCACTTCCAGCAGGGTGAAACCGCGTTCAATCGACAGGTTCAAGGAGCGGCTCCTGGATACCGTCGCTGGACAGGCTTAGCAGCGGTTGGCCGCGGTACTCCAGCCATAGGGTGAAAGGCGTGGTTTCATCGCTGGACAGCACCAGCAGCTGTGGCAGGTCGTGGCCCTGATACGGATGGTCGAGCAGGTCGGTGGTCTCCAGGCGCAGGCTGAGGTTCGGCGCCAGGGTCTGGCGCGCAAATTCCTGATTCGGCGCCCAGCGCCCGTGTTCCTCCAGGCGCTGCACGGCGTAGCCGTCGGGCTCGAAGCGCAGCCCATATTCGCGGTTGGTCAGCACGGCTTGTTCACGCAGCAGTTGCAGCAGGCCGCGCAGGCGCTCGCCTTCACGGCGCACCTGTTGCGTCCCGGAGTCGGGGTTGAGCATGCCGACCAGGCCGCTGAACAGGGCAATCACCAGAATCACCAGCAACACTTCCAGCAGGGTGAAACCCCTGGCGCGTGAAGGGCCCACCGCCTAGCGCTCCCAGTTGCCTATGTCGGCATTCAGGCCTTCGCCGCCGCTCTGGCCATCGGCGCCAAAGGAAAACAGGTCGTAGCTGTCGTTGTAGCTGCCCGGCATCAGGTACTGGTACGGATTGCCCCAGGGGTCCATCGGCAGGCGCTTGAGGTAACCGTCGGGGTTCCAGCTGCGCGCCGGCGGGTAGCCGTCGGGTTTGCTCACCAATGCCTGCAGGCCCTGCTGGCCGGTGGGGTAGTTGTGATTGTCGAGCTTGTAGATGTCCAGGGCCATGGCGATGGCCTTGATGTCGCTCTGGGCCGCCGTGGCCTTGGCCTGGTCGGGGCGGCTCATGATCTGTGGCACCACCAGGGCGGCGAGCACCCCGAGGATGACCACCACCACCATGATTTCGATCAGGGTAAAACCGCGTTGTCGCTGGATATTTTGCACGTTCAAGTGTTCCGGATTCAGGTGATCAGTTGGTTGAGGCTGAGGATCGGCATCAGGATCGCCAGGACGATGATCAGTACCGAGGCGCCCATGAACACCAGCATCGCCGGCTCGAACAGGCCGACCAGCAAGGCAATGCGGTTGGCCAGTTGTTCTTCCTGCTGCCGGGCCGCGCGTTCGAGCATGTTGTCCAGCTCGCCGGAGCGTTCGCCGCTGGCGATCATGTACAGCATCATGGGCGGGAAACTGCCGTTGAGTTCCAGCGCCCGCGTGAGGCTCACACCTTCACGGACCCCGCGGGCAATGTCTTTAAGACCTGTACGAATTTGCTCGTTGGCCACCACTTCGCAGGCGATTTCCAGGGCGTCCACCAGGGGCACGCCGCTGCGCCCGAGAATCGCCAGGGTGCTGACAAAACGCGTGCAATCGCTGGCCCTTAGCAGCCGCCCGATCAGTGGCAATTGCAGCAGCGTGGCGTGCCAGCGTTCGCGGTGGCGCGGCTGGCGCAGGGCCACCCGCAGGCTGAACACCAGCAGGCCCAGCAGCCCCAGTACCGGCAGGCCGAAGTCACGCAGCAGCGCGCTGCTGGCGATCAGGCCACGGGTCAGCAGCGGCAGCGTTTGCCCGCTGTCGATAAACACCTGCACCACGTCCGGGACCACAAAGCCCAGCAGGAAGCCGACGATGCTGAAGGCGGCGACCATCAGGATGCTCGGATAGAGCATCGCCAGCTGGATCTGCTGGCGGGCGGCCTGGCGCGCCTCGGTATAGTCCGCCAGTTTCAGCAGCACCTGGCCCAGGTGCCCGGAACGCTCGCCGGCGGCGACCGTGGCGCGGTACAGCTGCGGGAAGGCTTTGGGGTAGCCGCCCAGGGCGCTGGCCAGGCTGTAGCCTTCGAGCACCCGCGCCCGCACCGCTAACAGCATGCTTTTGATCCGCTGTTTTTCGCACTGCGCGGCGACCGCCGCCAGGGTTTCTTCCAGCGGCAGCGCCGCCTGCACCAGGGTCGCCAGCTGCCGGGTCAACAGCGCCAGCTCGGCGCTGTTCAGGCCGCCACCGGAGGGTCGCGCCGGGCCTTCGCCGCGCACGCGCTGGCGCTGGGTGGCGGTGACTTTGAGCGGCACCAACTGGCGCTCGCGCAACAGCTGGCGCACCTGGCGTTCGCTGTCGGCCTCGATCACGCCGCTGGACTTGCGACCGGCGCTGCACATGGCCAGGTATTCGTAGGCGGCCATGCTCAGTCCTCCTGGGTCACGCGCAGCAGTTCTTCAAGGCTGGTCAGGCCTTGCAGCACCAGGGCGCAGCCATCGCCAAACAGGCTAGGGCTGTGCTGCCGGGCCTGGGCCAGCAGCTCGTGCTCGCCGGCACCGGCGTGGATCAACTGGCGCAGGTGGTCGTCGAGCAATACCAGTTCGTAGATGCCCTGGCGCCCGCGATAGCCGCTCTGCTGGCAGGCGCTGCAGCCTTGTGGCTGGTACAGCAGCGGTGCGCTGGCCGGGTTTACGCCGAGGCGTTCGCAGGCCCCGGCATCGGCTACAGCGCTGCGCTTGCATTCGGCGCACAGCAGGCGCACCAGGCGCTGGGCCAACACCCCCAGCAGCGAGGTGCAGAGCAGGAAGCGCTCCACGCCCATGTCCGCCAGGCGCGTGACCGCGCCGACTGCGCTGTTGGTGTGCAGGGTCGACAGCACCAGGTGGCCGGTCAGCGAGGCCTGCACGGCAATCTCGGCGGTCTCGCGGTCGCGGATTTCACCGACCATCACCACGTCCGGGTCCTGGCGCAGAATGGCCCGCAAACCACGGGCAAACGTCATCTCGGCCTTGGCATTGACCTGCGTCTGGCCGATGCCGGTGAGGTGATACTCCACCGGGTCCTCGATGGTCAGGATATTGCGCTGCGGGCTGTTGAGGCTGGCGAGCCCGGCGTACAGCGTGGTGGTCTTGCCGGAGCCGGTGGGGCCGGTGACCAGCAGGATGCCGTGGGGTTTGTGCAGGGCGCTTTCCAGGCGCTGGCGCACCTCGTTATTCATGCCCAGGCGGCTCAAATCCAGGCGCCCGGCCTGTTTGTCGAGCAGGCGCATGACCACCCGTTCGCCGTGGCTGGAGGGCAGGGTGGAGACGCGTACGTCGACTTCGTGGCCGGCAATGCGCAGGGCGATGCGGCCGTCTTGCGGGACGCGTTTTTCGGCGATGTCGAGCTTGGCCATGACCTTGATCCGCGACACCAGCAGCGTCGCCAGTTCACGCCTTGGCCTGAGCACTTCGCGCAGCAGGCCGTCGACCCGCAGGCGCACCGACAGGTGTTCTTCAAAGGCTTCCAGGTGCACGTCCGAGGCCTTGTTCTTCACCGCTTCGCTGAGGATCGCATTGATCAGGCGGATAATCGGCGCGTCGTCCTCCTGCTCCATCAGGTCGGTGGTGCGCGGTAACTGCTCGGCCAGGCTGGCCAGGTCGAAATCCTCGATGAACTGCTCGCCCAGTCCCTCGGCCACCTGTTGTGCACCGTCCTGGCCGTCGCGGTAGTGCGCGGCCATCTGCAGGGCGAAGGCGTCGTCGTCCAGCACCTGGCTGAGCAGCGCGGCGCCATGATGACGGCGCACTTCGGCGATGATCGCCAGTGGCGTGTCGGCCCGGCAATACAGGCGCGCGCCCTGCTCGCCGGGCTCCAGCAGCACGCCGTGGCGACGTGCGTAGGCAAAACTCAGGCGCGACATCGCAGGCGCCGTCATGGGCGCTGCAACCTGGCCGGGGCGCGGATATCAAACTCTCCCGGGCCGTCAATCGGTTCGGCGTCGAACAACTGGTGCGGGCTCTCCGGCAGCAGGGCGCGGGTCTTGCCGTCGGGGCTGCGCAGCTCACGCAGGCTGCGGTATTTGCGTGAGCTCAAGGCCTCGGCGCTGGCTTCGCTGCGCAGCAGTGTCGGGCGCAGGAACACCATCAGGTTGGTCTTCTCGTTGACTTCCTTGGTGCTGGTAAACAGCTTGCCGATCCAGGGAATGCTGCCGAGCAAGGGCACCTTGCTGACCTGCACCTTGACGTTGTCCTTGATCAGCCCGCCGAGCACGATGATCTGCCCGTCATTGGCCAGGATGGTGGTCTTGACCGAGCGCTTGTTGGTGATGATGTCGCTGGTGCTGATGCCCGCAGGCGCGGCGGCCAGTTCCGAACTTTCCTGCTCGACCTTCAGGCGCAGGGAGTTGCCTTCGTTGATGTGCGGGGTGACCTTGAGGGTGATCCCGACATCCTTGCGTTCCACGGTGGTGAACGGGTTGCTCGCGCCATCGGTGCTGGTGGTGTAGGAGCCGGTCTGGAAGGGCACGTTCTGGCCGACCAGGATCTCCGCTTCCTGGTTGTCCAGGGTCAACAGGCTGGGGGTCGACAGCAGGTTGTTATTGGAGTCGCTGGACAGCGCATTGATCAGGGCGCCGAAATGACTGCTGCCCAGGCCGATGATCGCGCCATCCGGCAGGGTCGGGGGCTTGCCGTCCTTCAAACTGCCCAGCAGCGTGCCGATGGCCAGACCGGTGCCGCTGAAGTTGGCCGCACCGCCGAAGCGTCCGCCGCTGCCGGCCCATTGCACGCCCAGGGCTTCGTTGATATCGCCGCTGACTTCGACGATGGCCGCCTCGACCAGCACCTGGGCCCGGGGTTGGTCGAGTTCGTCGATCACGCTGTCGAACATCGCCAGTTGGGCCGGCGAGGCCATCAGCACCAGGGCGTTCTGACTTTCATCGGCGCTGATCAGTATCGGTGCGTTCTGCTTCTGACTGGATCTGCCACTGCCGCCGCCACCGTCGCTTCCATTAGCCGACTCCAGGCGTTTGCCGATGCCGCCGAGCAGGGTTTCCAGTTCCTTGGCGTCGCTGTGGTTAAGGCGGCGCACGCGGGTGTTGTCGCCGGCGTTTTTCGGCACATCCAGCACCTGTGCCAGGCGCTGCATCTGTTGGCGCACCGGCGCCGACCCGACCAGGATCAACTGGTTGCTGCGGCTGTCGCCGATGGCCTTGGCACTTTGCTGGGCGCCGCCGCCCTGGTTCAGGCTTTCGGTCAGGGTCTTGGCCACGTCGGCGGCCCAGGCATGGCGCAGTTGCAGGGTGCTGAAGGCTTTGTTGCCGGGGGAGTCGATCTCGCGAATGACCTCGCGCAGGCGCTTGACGTTGTTGGCGCTGTCGGAAATCACCAGGGCGTTGGCGGTGGTGGACGGCGCCAGGTAGGCATCGGTGGCTACCAGCGGGCGCAGCGCCACGGCCACTTCGTTGGCAGCGGCATGGTGCAGTTCGACCACCTGGGTGACGATTTCTTCACTGCTGGCGCTGCGGCTGGCGCTGGCCTTGGTCTTGGCTTCGGCCACCGGCAGGATCAGTACCCGGTCGCCCTGGTCCATGGCCGCGAAGCCCTGGCTGCGTAACGCGGAAAGGAACAGTGAATAAATGCCTTGCTGGTCCATGGCCGTCGTCGATTGCACCGTGACCTTGCCGTTCAGGCGCGGGTCCAGGACCATGGTCTTGCCGGTGATCTGCCCGACTTCGTTGACCAGGTCGCGCAACTCGGCGTCCTTCATGTTCAGGGTCCATTGTTGCGCCGCAGGGGGCTTGTCGGCTGCCTGCACGGGGGAGAACACGGTGCCGAGGGTCAGCAGGGACGCGGCCAGTAACGCTAGGTTCATGATTTTTGGCTTCACAAGGACGGTTGAATGAGGGACCCGGCGGGCGCGGCGGCGACCGTCGTGCCGGCCGGCGGTGATGGGGTCAGTAGCGAGGTCCTGGCCGTTGCCAGTGTCAGCGTCTGCTCCACGCCATTGCGCAGGATCACCACCTGCGTTGCATCGATCCGCCGCAGGCTGCCACCGCCCGGCAGGGGATGGCCGATCTGGTAGAAACGGCTGCCCTGGGGGCTGCCGATCAGCGCCCTGGACAGCTGCGGATTGCTTTCCAGCAGGCTGCCCAGCAGGTCCAGCGGCACACGCGGGGTATTCAGCGTGTCGGCGGCGGGCACCGCGCCGAACAGCCGGGCGATGGCACTGTTGTTCAGCGGCGCCGTGGCGACCGGCCGGGCGCTGGCCTGATGGTTGGCTTCACTGGTGGGCATGGCGTTGCTCAACAGCCAGCTGCCATGGCCCAGCCAGCTCAACCAGGCACACAGCAGCAGGCAGGCGGCAACGCCCAGCCAGGTATCCACGGCAGCCGTTTTCAGCCTGTGGCGCAGGCGTGCTTCAAGCCCTTTCACGGCGGCTCCATGGGCGGCAAGCATCGCCACGGGCGGTCATGACAGGCGCAGCGACATGCGCTGCAGCAGCGGGTGCCCGCACCGGTGATGCACCGCCACGGCGGCGACGTGGCCTGCCACCAGCAGGGCCAGGACGACGCAGCAGGCCTTGTGCACGGTGTTGAAAAAACTGGTCAGCAACGGTTCTGTCAGAGGCTGAGGAATGAGCATCAGGGCAAACACGTTGATCGGGCGTTCCATCATCAGTACCCCGGTGCCCAGCACCAGCGCAGTCATGACGTACAGGCCGAGGTGGCCGGCCTTGACCAGCACCTGGTTGCCCTCGTCTGGCGCATGCGCCACGGGGTGGGCCAGGGCGAAATAGATCCGCAGCGCAAACAGCGGGATCAGTACCGCAGTCAGCGAAACGTTGATGAAATTGATGCCGTCGCTCAGGGCGTCGGGCAGGTCGAGCATCGCGTTGCCGAAACCACTGACGGTGGCCCAGATAATCACCAGGGCGAAGATCCAGTGCAGCAGCACGCGTGGGGTTGAATAAGCGATTAAGCGCATGGGTGGTTCTACTTCCGAAATAGGCAGGACAAGACGGAAAGCGTGGCGCTTGCGCGCCACGCCTGGTTCAACTCCGGGATCGCTTACTTGCGGATCCAGGCGTCTTGCCAGTTGGAACCGACGCCTGGTTCAAAACCGGTGGCGGTAGGGCTCCACTGAATGCACCAGCCAGCGACCTGGCCAGGCTTGCACTCGTAGGTGTTGCCGTCTTTCGGTTGCAGCACGGTGGTGCCAGCCTTGTATTCTTTCAGGCCTTCAGGGAAGACGAAGTCATACGAGCCATCGCTTTCAGCCTGCACGGTGAAGTTGACGACCTTCTGTGTTGGCGAACCTTTCTTCGGTGCCGCGTTGACCTCCAGGGAGAACTTGCCGGCTTCGATGTCCTTCAGGTTGAACGAGAAGTGCGGGCTATTGTTGCC
This sequence comes from Pseudomonas sp. HY13-MNA-CIBAN-0226, assembly GCF_040310305.1. Taxonomy (NCBI): domain Bacteria; kingdom Pseudomonadati; phylum Pseudomonadota; class Gammaproteobacteria; order Pseudomonadales; family Pseudomonadaceae; genus Pseudomonas; species Pseudomonas sp. HY13-MNA-CIBAN-0226. The sequence goes on along the minus strand of NZ_JBEOPS010000009.1, from coordinate 105,917 downwards.
AGCCGCGGCTTCCTGGTACGCAATGCTTTCATTCTTGGCGTTCACGACCTTGGCGTTGATGGTGACATCACTGCCATCGGTGATCGCGTTGAAATGCAGGTCGACATTGCCGTCCTTCAACGTGTAGCTCGGCTGCATGCCGGTGATGTTCAGCTCGATCGGCTGGTTGACCAGTTCCTGGCCCAGCTGGAAGCTTTCGATATCACTGCCTTTCTTGACGAAAACGGTGTTTTTGCCAAAGTTCGGCACTACTTCGCCATCGGTGTTCAGCTCGCCCATCAGATAACCGAAGTTCGCGGCGTTGACCTTTTGCGCCAGCATGTGTGGCCAGATGTCGGCCTTGGCCTGCTCGTCCGAGGCGATGGTCAGGCTGACTTGCTTGTCTACACGTTCGCCAGTTGCATCAAACACGCGAGTGGTGATTTTATCGCCGATTTCCAGGGCTTTCGGAAGTACCGCGCCCAGAGTGGTCCATGGTGATGGCGCCACTTCCTCACCGTCGATGTTCAGGTCAATGGCCTGATAGAAAGTGGCATCGGTATCGCCAACTCTCCATGTGGCTAGCACCACGTGGTAACCGGTGTGGTCAGCAGGGATATTGACTTCGTATGAGGCTCTGTCCGATGGCATCTGGTTATTGCCATCGACGTGCAAAATCGGTTCGAGGTCGAACGAGTCGCGTGTCAAGGGCTTGGTCGAGTCCCAGCCGTTTTTGGTAATGTAGAACTCTTTGTATTTAACCGGGTGCCGAGCCTCGTACTTCCAGGTAAATACGTTGACGCCTGGTTTTACGTCGGTTTTGGCCCAGTCCCTACGGACTTCGTCGATCGTCTTGAATCGCTCCATACCGCCGGACGCAATGCGGCCGTCAGCCGGACCGCATCGGCTGAATTCTTCCTTGCACATACTTGCGGCGTCGGGAAAGTGATGTTCGACAAATGGGGTGTATTCGACGCTTTGCGGTTCATACGTGACGCCACCGCAGTCCGCGTTCACATTAGTCCGGCACATGTACGCCCGGGATTTCGGGCTTTCGATGTAGCCGTGAGCACTGGCTTGCTGGACGGCCATGGAGGCCAGGGACGCCATGCCGATGGCGGCAACCAGTGGCAGTTTGCGGAACAGACGCGATTGTTTATTGCGGATCATCAGTTGACCTTAAATCAGATGAATACTCATGGGGTTCATGCCTCCTGAGGGGTGGGCCCGACACGCCAATAACCTTTGTCGATACCTGCTGCCGGGCCACCTCAGGAAGCAACGACAGGCTACGGCGGGCGTGCAGACGCGGGTATGGGAGGAGTACGAGAGTGCGCTGAACATCGATCCCGTCCGCCAGCGTGCCGATCAGGCCACTGTCTCAAGTGCCTGATGGACGTCGTCGTGCAGCGTTGTCAGGCTCTCGCGCAGCGCGAGCAGGCCGTCGGGAAGGCCTGACGGCTGGTGCTCGGCCAACTGTTTGAGCGCATGGCAGGCCCGGGCCAGGTCCTCGGCATCGATCAGGCAGGCGACGCCGTTGAGGCGATGCACGAGGTCGTCGATGGCCTTGGTTGTCGCCGGGAGTTGGCACAGTTGCGCGATTTCTTCGCTCAGGTTGTTGCTCAGCTCCAGTAGCACGCGCCGGCGCAGGTCGGGGCTGTCGGCGAAGGTCTCCAGGTGCTGCAGATTGAAGCTGCAGACGGGTTCCTCGCAAGGTGTCGGCGCAGGGGCGAAGCGATGGGTGCTGAGCACCTCCTGCAGGCGCTCCAGGGTGACCGGCTTGATCATCAACTGGTTCATCCCTGCTTCCAGGCAGCGCGTCGCTTCGTTGGTCAGGGCGCTGGCGGTGTAGCCGATGATCGAGAGGGGCCAGGCCTGGCGGTTTTTTTCCGCGGCGCGCACCGTGCGGGTCAGCTCGTAGCCGTCCATGTCGGGCATGTTGCAGTCGCTGATCAGCACGTCATACGACTCGAGCTGCAAGGCCAGCAGTGCCTCGGCGCCACTGCACACATGGGCGGCCTGATGGCCCAGGCGCTCCAGTTGCAAGGCCATGACCAGGCCGTTGGTCGATACATCGTCGACCACCAGGACGTTCAAGGCGCGGCTCGCCTGCGGTGTCGGCGTGCGGCGTTTTTCGCTGGGCGGGTTCACCGCCTGCCAAGTCAACGGCAGTTCGAGGCTGACGGTGCAGCCCTTACCGGGCAGGCTGTCGAGCCAGATCCGCCCAGCCATGAGCTGGGCCAGTTGATGGCAAATACTCAGGCCCAGTCCTGAACCACCGTAGAGGTGCGCGATGCTGGCGTGGGCCTGGCGATAGGGCTCGAAAATCTCGGCCTGCTGTGCTTGTGGAATGCCAATGCCACTGTCGCTGACCGTGAGCGTCAACAGGCTGCTGTCGGGCCCGGTATCGGTTTCCTGGACACGGATCAGGATGGCGCCATGATGGGTAAATTTCAGGGCATTGCTGATCAGGTTGTGCACGATCTGTTGCAGGCGCAGGGCATCCAGGTGATGCAGCCGTTGCGGGGCTGCGCAATAGTCGAGACTCAGTTCCAGGTTTTTCTCATGGGCCTGGACGGCGAACAGGCGCAGGCTGCTCCTGAGCAGCGGTTCCAAGGCCGTCGGCGCCGGCGTGAGCTGCATCAGGCCGCTTTCGATCTTGTCGAGGTCAAGGATATTGCCAATCAGGTCGATCATCGACATCGCCGATTGCTGGGCGATGCGCAGGTTCATCGACGGGGTCGTCTCGGCGGTGGCTTCCAGCTCCAGCAAACCGACCAGGGCGTTAAGCGGGGTACGCAGTTCATGGCTCATGGTGGCGAGAAATTCGCTCTTGGCCGCGCTGGCTTTTTGGGCGATCTGTTTGGACTCGCGCAGCTTGAGTTCAAGCTGCTTGCGCTCGGAAATGTCCAGCCAGCCGCCGAGCAGGCCCTCCAATTCTCCCCGGGCGTTATAGAAGGGCACCAGCCATTGGTAAAGTTGGCGCAGTTCTCCGTTGAGCTCAAGACTGGTGTCGACAAAGTGCGGTTGGTGGGCCCTGAGCAAGCGACGGTGTTCGTGTTGCAGGTCTTGGGAAAAAGCACCCGGCAGGCAGTCCTGCTCGGTGGGTAAGCGGCCTTGAATATCCTCCAGCGCCGTGCCGAATAATTCTTCGTAGGCGCGGTTGCAGGTGTTGAGGCGGCCCTGCAGGTCGCAGACGTAGAGGGGAGTCGGCAGGCTGTTGATCAGTGAAAACTGAAAGGCCAGCTTATCCTGCAGTTCGGCCTGTGCCGATTTGCGCTGTCGAACCTGAATTTGCAGGCGCCAGTTCCAGTACAGCGACGACAGGAAAATCACCAGAATCACCAGCGCGATAGCCCAGACTTGGTCCGAGACCAGGGCCCAGGGCGAATGGATCGGTGCTGGCACACTGGCAGGCAATTCATCGCAGGCCTGGATCGGGCACCAGGCCCCAAGTCCTGAAAGCAGGCATATGGCGGATATCAGGCGCAGCAGGCGCCCCATGCGGTAATGGAAAGCGGGAGTTAAAGCGAGCATTGAATAACCGGGATCTGTGAGTGAGGGGCGCGGCTCAAGCCAGGCCGCAGGCCTTGAGGTGCGTGAACAGGCCGGCCGCCGTGTCCACGCCCAGCTTGCGCATGGCGCTGCTTTTCTGGGTACTGATGGTTTGCTTGCTGCGACACAGGCGCTGGGCAATCATGCTGACGCCGAGCCCCGAACCGATCAGGCGCAGCACTTCCACTTCCCGGGCCGACAGTTGATTGAGTTGTTGCGAACTGTCGTGACCAACGTTGAGCAATTGCCGGATCGAGGGCGACATGAACGGTCGCTCGCCACGGTGGTTAATGGCTTTTGGCAAGTCATTGAGCAACCCGCGCTTGCTCACCAGGCCGCGAATGTTCAGCTTCAATAACTGGCTGGTCAATGTCGGGTTATCGAGCATGGTGACCACGACTATTGCCATGTCGGGGTAGTGCCTGCGCAGTCGCTGAATCAGCCGCAGCCCATCCATCTGGTCGTCGCAGGGCATGTTCAGGTCGGTGACCAGCAGCTCGCAGGGCTGCTGGTGCAGCACGTCAAGCAGCGTTTCCACGCTTTGCGCCTCGCCGACAATCTTGAGTGCGCTTTGGCTTCTCAGTACGGCGCGCACGCCCATCAGGGTGATTGGGTGGTCGTCGGCTATCACTACGCGCAGAGTCATGTTCGGGGTGTGCTCGAGGTTTGGGGCGAAGGCAGGACAGACATCCTGTGGCGTGCCAAGGTGCATCTGGTCAAAGGCCCGAGGATCCTACCGTTGTTGCACGTAGGAAAATTCAGGAGAAGTCTGAAAATGTAATCCTGGTTTTTAGCCGGGGTAGCGCCAGGGGGGCATGAACTCAAGCTCCCTCTATATATGGTTTTTAGTTAGGAGTTTTCCTATGGGTGTTGATGCTCGTGCGCGCTAAACAAGATGGCTGCGCTGCTGGCAGAAGGACCGACAGGCAAAGGGAAGTGAGCGACAATGAAAATAGACCTTCAGGCGTTGGTCGTGCCATTCGTCGAGGCATTTTACGGTGAGGTCATCCGCTCGCCGCAAAGACTGGCCGGATTATACGGTGACGATTCAGTGTGTTTTTCCCAGGGCAAGCTGTTCAAGGGCGCCAATGAGATCGTTCAGGGCAGTGCGTGGCGCAGCCAGCTCGATCATCACGTGCATACCAGCAATGTGCTGCCCTTTGGGGGCAATGCGCTGATTGTGGTGATTGGTGAGGTGCACAGCCAGGCGCTGGAGCAAAAGAGCTGCTTTTATGAAACCTTCGCTCTGGTGATGCGTGAAGGTGGCCGGGTCTACGTATCTCATCAGTCCTGTGTGTTTGGCTGAGGGCCCTCTTGGGGGGGGCGTAACCGCGTCCGGGCGAAATCGGCACGCAAATCGTCAGCGCCACGGCCCGTGCCGCCGCCCTTGGGTGGTGACGGGGTGAGGACGTCCGGTGGCTGTTGTTGCATGTCCATGCCGTGGGTTCCATGCGCGTGTCATGCAGGAGTGCGCCGGGACATTCTATCTCTTTAAAATGGGGGCGCTAAAACGGCGCATATTTGAGAAAGCTCTCAAAGTACATAGGCTGGATGTTCCGGGTTTTCCGGCTGTTCGGGGAAGTACTCTAAGTGTGTTGCTGTCCGGCAGGCGGTGTCGTAATTAGGCGTATTCCGATGTGCGTGCCGGGGTGGGTCGTATATATAGTTGGAAGCCTTGCGGAAGTACGTTTGCGCAGGGCGCAGATCGGTTATTTGAATGATTTTTCAAATGGCGACAAGAAAAATAATGATGCGTTTTTCTGCGGAGAGTGACGTCGTACATGTTTGATATTATAAAATCAAAAACAGTTCTACTTACTTGGAGTATCGGCTTGTCATTGTTGGCGGGCTCGGTAAGTGCACACAATCAATCCGTCGTTGAATCAGAGACGTTACTTCGTAGTAGTGCATCCTGGGATGGGCTTCCTTATGTGGCTTACCCGAGCGGATCCCCCGAGCTGACGGTGCTTAAAATTTCCATCCCGGCAAACACGGCATTACCTTGGCATACGCATCCAATGCCCAATGCTGCCTACGTTTTGTCCGGAGAGCTTACTGTCGAGAAAAAGGACAGTGGCGAGAAAAAGACCCTGGGCGCAGGGCAGGTGCTGCCGGAGATGGTGGGGACGTTGCATCGTGGCCTGACGGGCGACTTGCCCGCGGTGCTGATTGTGTTTTATGCCGGGGCCAAAGGGATGCCGTTGTCCCAGCCTTGATGCGCTGCGTGGCTGACAATCAATAGGTAGCTGTTCGGGCGCGATTGCGCTGTTTGCCGTTGCACTGGCGGCGCTATTCCAACCATGCGCTCATTACAATTTCGTAAACATATTTCAAGAAGTGTCCGAATTAAAGAGTCTTACAATAAGTTCCACCCATCGATCTTATTGATGGCGGTGTATGAGTCTTTATGACAGGGAATGATGGATGAAGTGGTCAGGTGGGGCCGGTATGCGGCGCAATCTTGAGATGCCAAGGGCCCAGGGTGAACAGGCGTCGGGCAAGGGATTGTTGCGAGGTTTCCTGCGGATACTGGTGTTGATGATCGCCGGTTTTCAGGGGGAGGCCTGGAGCCAGTCCAGCGACTTGTTTACCGAGCAGGAGCTGGCCTGGATAGCTGCGCATCCGGTGTTGACCATTGGCATCGACCCCGAGTGGCGTCCCATCGAATACATGGGGGACGGCGTCTACAGGGGGCTCAGCGCCGAGTATATGAAGGCGGTCGCCAGAGTGTCCGGGCTGGAGTTTCGCCTGGCACCGCCGGTAGGCTGGGCGAGTGCTACCGAGGCACTGCTTGAGGGACGTGTCGATCTGCTTCCGGCTGTTTCCGAATGGCTGGCGCCTCCGAAGCTGCGGCAACGGATCGCTTACAGCGAACCGTACTTTGTCGGCTCCACCCTGATCGTCACCCAGGCGAGTTCGCCGGTTATCTTTGATCCGCGCCAACTCAGCGGTAAACGGGTTGCCGTCAAGGGCGGGGGCAGTTACGAACAAAGCTTGCGCGCGAGTTACCCCGACATCGACCTGGTGGTAGTTGATAGTCCTGCTCAAGCGCTGGAGCAGGTCGCCATAGGCCACGCCTACGCGGCGGTCGATATCGAAGCGGCACTGATTCCGATCCTGCAGAAACGCTACTTCGATACCCTGCACGTGGCGGGTTCTCTTCCGGATATGCTCGCGGTGGTCAGGATTGGTACGCGCATTGGAGATCAGTTGTTGATCTCCATCATCGACAAGTCGCTGGCTTCGCTGACCGCGAAGGAGACCGACCTGATGCTGGCGCAATGGGTAAGCACCACCAATTACAAGCTGCCTTCGTGGTCGACGATGCTGCATTACTACGTGTGGGAGCTGGCACTCGCCGTCATCTTGTTGCTCGCCTTCGTTTTCCTGTTGTTGCGAGCGTACAGGGCTCGACGCCGTGCCGAGCGCAGCGAGCGCGACAAGGCCATGTTCCTTGCGGTCATGAGCCATGAAATCCGTACGCCGATGAATGCCGTCCTGTCGTCGGTGGAGTTGCTGGGGCGCAGCAAGTTGTCGCCTGACGACGCGTTGTTGGCCAAGGTCGCCGTCACCAGCGCCAATTCCCTGCTGGGGCTGCTGGACGATGTGCTGGATTTTTCCAAGCTCGAAGCCGACAAGCTGGAGTTGCGCTGTCTGCCGACTGATTTGCAGGCTCTGATTCAGGACGCGTTGAGTATCGTCGAGTCGCGGGCCCAGGAAAAACGCCTGCGGTTGAGCATGTCGGTGCGGCTGGATTCGCCACTGTGGCTGGTCATCGACGCCCAGCGGGTACGTCAGGTGCTGATCAATCTGTTGTCTAATGCGATCAAGTTTACCGAGGCGGGCTTGGTCAGCGTCGAGGCTGAAGTGACGGTCGACCCGCTTATCTGCGGAACCGGTCGGCTGCGTTTAGTGGTGTCGGACACCGGGATGGGTATCACCAGGCGCCAACAGCTGCGGCTGTTCCAGGCGTTTTCCCAAGTGGATGAATCCGTCACGCGCAAGTTTGGCGGTTCCGGTTTGGGGCTTACGATCTGCGCCAGCCTGCTGAAGTTGATGGGTGGCTCCATTCGACTGGAGAGTCAGTTCGGGCGTGGTACCCAGGTAGAGGTACTGTTGAGTGCGCCCTTGGTCCCGCCTTTGAGCAACCCGATGCACGAAGGGCATACCGCTCCGTTGTCGACGGGGGAGCGGCGTGCGCTAAGTGTGCTGGTGGTAGAGGATCATCCGGAAAACCAGTTTGTCATCAAGCGCCAGCTGCAGGCACTGGGGCACTGCGTTACGCAGGCAGAAACCGGGGAACTGGGGCTCAGCCTGCACGCCCGTTCGACGTTCGACATCATCCTGCTGGACTGCAATTTGCCAGACATAGATGGCTACGCATTTGCCGCGCGTGTTCGTCGACGGGAGGTCGAGACCCTGGAGCGTGTGCCGATCATAGCAATCTCGGCGCTGGTCGGCCCCGAGCACATGAGTGTTTGTTTCGAGGCTGGTATGGATGGCGTACTGGCCAAGCCATTGAGAATCGACCAACTGGGGCAAATCATTGACCTGTGGTGTGATGTCACGCCGCTGGCGACGGTCGATGCAGACGAGCCGCCTGGCGTTGAAGTTGATTTGCAACAGGCATTTATTGCGACCTCCAGCATGGACCTTGGGTATATGTTCCAGGCCCTTGGCGCCAGTGACTGGTTTCAGGTGGCCCGCCTGGCCCATCGTATTTCCGGGGCCGCCATGATGCTCGGGGTAACCGATGTGGCTGCTGCTGCGCAGGAGGTCGAGTACCTGGCAGCAGAGGCAGGGGACGCCCAGGGCATTGCGGCGGCAATCGAACGCCTGCGAGCAACAGTTGACTCTTTGTCATGCTTTGACATTGGGTGATTCGCCGTGGCCGGCAAACCGGTGTTGTCGATAGGCGCCCTCTGTTGCCCTTGGGTACCTGTCCCTGGGCGATCAAGGCCTTCGATTGGCGGGCGCGGTCTGGAGGTTGACTTGCACTAATGACGGGGCGAAAGTCATTCGTCCTGTCATTCGGGTTTTATTTGAAGCAGATCAGCATAAAGCTTTGAGAGGTATCGCCTGAAGGGCCTGCCTTACCCATATATGATGTGATTACGGTGACGCGATCCTGCCGTGGTGCTGCACCCAGTTTCGCTATCCCATAGAGCAGATCATCTTCGCCCTCGCTGGCAGTCGTGGATGCCGAGCAAAATGCGGGTGCTTCTTTATAGGTGTCGGGCTTGAAATTAATTTCGTAGTTTGCAAACCAATCTTTTTGGGAAAAGTATTTTACGCTATCGATCCATTCCGATGACTGACTGAGTACTTTTCCCTCTTTGCTGATCGAGGCGGTAAAGTACTCATTTTCTGCATGGGCTGAGAATGCTGTGCAGCTGATGCTTAGTACGGCCAGCAGGGCAGAATTTCGCAATACTTTATTTGGGTTCATAGTGTGCCTCCAGAAATGTGGTGCCTGCCAATAATTTACAGGGCAACGCAAACCTAAGTTGAGATAGGGTTGGGGTCAATTGCTGTAAAGTATCTGAATATAACAACTGTACATGTTGAAAATTTTTTGCAGGCGCCAAGGTGGGTCTTTGGTATGGATGATTAATGACGGTTGGGTTGATGATGTTTTTACATGTTGGGATTTTTTCGAGTTCGAAGTGGATTGATTTTTGGTATGGATGATTAACGTGCCGATACCAGCATTTTTCGCACCATGGGATTAATCCGAAACTTTAAAAATTTAGGAATATTCCTATTTTGTTTGGGCGCTGGTTCTCTGTATTCTTGGCTCTGCTTGTTCCAGTCATAGTAACCTTGGGAAACGTATGGGCTTGTGCTCAAGACATGAGCGGCCATTTTGCTTGTCCTGAGGCAAAGGAATTTTTCATGGTTTCATTGTTTCGTCCCATTCGCCTTATGGTGCTGGATGACCATGCGCTTATTCTGCAAGGCATCTCCGAGAATGTCAGGGAAGAGCGGGATATCACTGTGCTTGGGTATTTTACCCAGAGCCAGAAATTGATCGACGCATTGAGTCAACAGGAGGTGGATGTGGTCCTCATGGACTATTCCCTGAGTCCGGGCGAGGTGGACGGACTAAACCTGATTCGCGGCTTGCGGATCAAGTTTCCCAAGGTGAGCCTTCTGGTGATTTCCGCACTGCACGCCCCGGCTACGGTGGCCATGGCGATGCGCTGCGGTGCAAAGGGTTTCCTGGGCAAGGAAACGGCAAAGGAGCAGTTGCTGATAGCGATTCGTCGTGTCGCCAGCGGGCGTGATTACCTGCATCCCATGATGGAAAACGAACTGCGGGACAATCAGGTGTCAATCGCCAAGGAGAGCCAGGAAGATCTGGCGAACCCTTTGGGGTTGAACACGTTGATCACATCCAGCGAGCTTTCGGTTCGTGAGCGGGAAGTATTGCGTTGTTGCCTGGATGGCTTGTCGGTGACGCAAATCGCCCAGAAATTCACGCGCAGCGTCAAGACCATCAGCACCCAAAAGCATTCTGCCTATAGAAAGCTCGGGATTCGCAATGACAACGAATTGTTCAAGGTGCGTTCGCAGTTTGAGGGTTGGTAGTGCGGCGGGTCATTGTATTCAGCCTGTAGGCTTGTCATCACGGGTGACGAATCCCGACTCCTCGCCTGTCATTTCATCGATGTGCAGCGAAGCCGAACCCCAGGCCTCCGTCATTGGAACTGGATGGCTGAACGCGTACCGAACACCCGCATCGACACATTATTCAAAGATTTCTTCAAGTCTGGAAATAACTTTGGCGCGCCTGAACTCGTAAACTCAGGCTTCCCAAATAAGTTGCGGAGAATAAATAATGAAAATAAATTTTATGGGATGGATGTTCTTGACCATCAGTATCCCGGCCCTGGCCGCTCCCACGGCACCAACAATCGACATTTCGTTCGGTAAACCTACGCATGTCCACCACCTCAACTATCAGAAGCTGTATGACGCCAAACCTTTCAGAGAGGCGACGCTCTATTACTACGAAAACGGGTTGTACAAAATTATTTCTCCGGGCGAAGAGCACTATGGTGTTTATGTAGTGAAAGGCGCCTTCACTGATCAACACTACGCTATCAGTTATATCTCGTTACCCTCAGATGACTGGTACGGAAATGTGGCGCTGCATGACCTGACATTCGATGCCAAGACCGGCATCTTCGGACAGCAAGCCCACATCCCCAGTGACCAGAATATCCCCAAGCAGGATGGCACGTTCCTGCTTGAGAAAAATCATGAAGCTGACCCTCGCCCCATCAAGTGGCCCGCTACCGCTCAGCGATAACGGTCATCCCGCGTGCGATCGGGTGAATGACTTGGCCAGCCGCTTACAAGTTAACTAGCCGGCCCAGCAAGGCCAGGACATGGTTTGCACTTGAATCTGAATTCCCCCCAAGGTTCGGACACTATCGTTGGGGGGCATGGGCGAGAACAGCGAAGCTGTCATTGATTGAGGGGCGGCCTCATGGGCTTCGTAGTTTTTGGGCGGTGAATTGCCGCTCGACGTATCGCGCGAAACGGTCAAGGACAGTTTGCCATTCCTCGCGCTGCTGATCTTCCGGTTGCGCTGGATCGGCGTCGAAAGTCTGATGAATCGTGATGCCTTTATCAGATTCGACAAAATCCAGTCGAACCATGTGACCGTCGCTGTCTCGAAACTCAATCAGTCGGTTCAGTTCTATCTGTGTATAAGTGGCAGCGAAGTCGAACCCCTGGCCTGCGTCATTACCCTCAATACGCAACAACAGTTGTCCCCCCACCGTCAGATCATTCGCTGCATGAGTGGTGCGCCAATCATCAGTGGCGTCCCATTGCAGGATATCCCCGGGATTATTGAACGCCTTCCAGGTTTCACCGATGGGCCCGGCAACGCTCGTTTGGATCTTGATTTTCATAATGTAAAAGCCATTCCGGCACAAACCGGGCGTCCAGTGGCAAGTACGCGCATGTAGTGGCCGCTCGCTCTAGGCATGGCGGTTCCTGATTAGCATTTGTTCTATCTCGGTCAGGATGCGGTGCGGGTCAGCACCCAGATTCATGGAGACCTCAAGAAATTCAATCACGTCGAGCCTGCGCTCTCCACGCTCATACTTCGATACGTAGGACTGAGGTCGGCCCAGCTTTTCGGACAGCTCTTGCTGAGTGAGTTGCGAGGTCTTCCGTGCCTCGACCAAAAGCGCGAGAAAGTGTTGATACGGTGCTGTGTGAATCGTCTTCATGCGGGTCTGCCGATTTTTACCAACAGATCAAATAAACCTTTTTCAGGTTTATCCCAAAACGGGTTTAACCGGTTCTAGTTTTGTGGTGGATTCTGTTTTCGTCGCAGACGTTGGGAGCATGTCGTGGCGTAGACCAGTACAAGAGCAATCAGGAAGGATGCCAAAGCGGACAGGTTTATTTCAGGCATTAAAAAGCCGGCTTGTGGCCGGCTTCTCGGGGACTGGCTTGATTCATTTTTGGTAAACCGCGCCAGCCTTCAAAACGTACACCCGGCTCTTGCGTCCGGCTGTGGGACCTGGGGAGAAAATCATCTGCCAGGTCGGTGCGATCTGGGCCTCGGAAGGGTCGATGCGCAAATGTGGGGCGCAGCATACTGATTTTTGTGGGCAATTCCCAGTGTGATGTGGCCGGTAGAGCGTTTCGGTGTGTAGCAGCTAGCTGCACAGCTGCTACAGGTCAGTTCGTCAGGTTTACAGGAACGGCACGATCGGCCGGCGTTTGTTGAGGGTGGACCACCAGAAGACCCAGCCAAGCACGCGGATGTTTTCTTCTTCGATTTGCGCCGGGCGGAAGACTTCGTCGGGGTATTGGGCGTTGTTGTGACTGCGCATGCGAATGGCGTTGCCGGGTACGCGGTGCAGGTATTTGATCAGGAGCATGCCATCGTGTTCGACGGCGTAGATCTCGCCGTCGATGATTTGAGTGAGTCCGCGATCGATTGCGAGCAGGGAGCCGTCTTCGATTTTCTCGGCCATGCTGTTGCCCATCATTCGTGCGCAAATGGCGTCGGAATATTTGATTTCCAGGGAGTCGAGGTCGCAGCGGGGCAGGCGGATGAAGTTTTCCGGGTCCTTGCCGACGTGGGTTTTGCTGGAGCCGGGTGTAATTGGCATTTCCTTGTAGAAGGGCACTTCGACATCCGTCGGCTCGATTACCTGGTAGGTGCCGCGGATTGCATGAGCGTCGAAGATGTTGCCGGTGTTTTCGATCTGGCGCGCTTCCGTGGCGTCCTTGGGGCCTTCGCCGATTTTCAGCCAGGCGCTGTTGATGGACAGAATCCTGGCGACTTCTTCCATGCGGTACTCGGGCACGCCTCGGGTGTACCAGTTATGGACGTTTTGCGCATTGGAGATCTGCAGGAAGTCGGCGAATGCCGTCGTCGTGATCTTCGCTTCCTCGAGGGCTGCCTTGAATCGTTTGCCACAGGTTTTGTTCTTTTTCATAAACGCGAGTTTAATGCGGCGGGCCAAGGCTTTGAATCAACGAGCCGTTCAAATATCGCCTGATTTTTGCCACGGGATGTAAGACGCTTTGTAGGAAAATTAAACAAAGAAAAACCAATTCGGCTTGTTGTTAAACATGTCGTTTAAGGCGCTTTTTCAGCGCCCACAAAAAACCCCGGATCTCCGGGGTTTTTCGTGAAGCTGCAAGCTTGACGCTTGAAGCGGCTTCTTTAGCCTTTATAGGCCGCAACCGACTTCATGATCTCGGTGCGGGCTGCTTCTGCGTCGCCCCAACCTTCGATCTTCACCCATTTGCCTTTTTCGAGGTCTTTGTAGTTCTCGAAGAAGTGCTTGATCTGTTCCAGCAGCAGGGCTGGCAGATCGGTGTATTCCTTCACGTCGACGTACAGCTGGGACAGCTTGTCGTGCGGGACTGCGATGACTTTGGCATCGCCGCCGCCGTCGTCGGTCATGTGCAGGATGCCGACCGGACGAGCGCGGATCACCGAGCCTGGGGCAACCGGGTAAGGGGTTACGACCAGCACGTCGAGGGGGTCACCGTCGTCAGCCAGGGTGTTCGGGATGAAACCGTAGTTGGCCGGGTAGAACATCGGGGTGGCCATGAAACGGTCAACGAACAGGCAATCGCTGTCTTTGTCGATTTCGTACTTGATCGGCGCGTGGTTGGCCGGAATCTCGATCGCGACGTAGATGTCGTTCGGCAGGTCTTTGCCAGCCGGAATCTTGCTGTAGCTCATTGGGCGGTGCCCCCGTTAGTTGACCAAAAACACTTGGCCGGATTGACCAAAAAGTGGCGGCGATTATAGGCATATTCCGCCGTCGATGCCACGTACCAAGGGTCGTAGAGACCTTAGTCGTGTGCCTGATAGACCGGGTCTTCGGCTTGAAGTTGCCGTAGCCGGGCGAGCGGGTCCTGCCGGTAAAACAGCTTCAGTTGCTCGTAGACCTGAGGATACGCCTCGTGCAGCAAATCCGGGGCGCTGAAGAAGTATTCGCTGGTGACGGCAAAGAACTCCGCGGGATTCTCTGCGGCGTACGGGTCAATGGCGGTCTGGGCGTCGGGATCGTGGTCCAGTTGCCCATCGAGGTCGTCGTACGCCTGCTGCATGACCCGGGCCCAGTCGCTGACCCGCATGTCGGCATGCAGCGGCGGCAGGCCGTTGGCGTCGCCGTTGAGCATGTCGAGTTTGTGCGCGAGTTCGTGGATGACCAGGTTGTAGCCTTCCCAGCCGCCGCTGGCCATCACGCCCGGCCAGGCGAGGATGATCGGGCCTTGCTGCCAGGCTTCACCGCTGTGTTCGCCATCCCACTCATGCTCGACGCCGCTCGCGTCGCGATGGCGCTGAGGGCTGAGGAAGTCATCCGGGTACAGAACGATCTCGTGAAAACCCTGATACCAGTTCAGGTCACCCAGGTGCAGCAACGGCAATTGCGCCTGGACGGCCAACAGCAGGCGCTGTTCCTGGTGCAATTCGACGCCGGGCAGGGCGGTCAGGTGTTTATCGTCGAGGAACAGCACGCTGGCTTCACGCAGCCACTGGTCTTCCTCGGCGCTGATGCCGTCGAGGAAGCTCAAATGATGGCGCACCCGTTGCCACAGGTCGTCGGCAATCGGGTGCTTGGCCAGGATGCGCTGGCGCCGCCAGGCGCTCAGGGACCACATGACCGGTCAGTGTTGAGCGGTTTTGGAGCTGGAGCCGCCCATGCGGCTGCGCACGATGCCGATGATCATCGGAATCAGCGACAGCAGGATGATGCCGACCACCAGCAACGACAGGTTGGTCTTGATGAACGGTACGTTGCCGAAGAAGTAGCCCAGCGTCACCAGCCCGCCGACCCAGAGGATGGTGCCCAGTACGCTGAAAAAGAAGAAGCGCGGGTAAGGCATCCGGGCGACGCCGGCGACGAACGGTGCGAAGGTGCGGATGATCGGCAGGAAGCGCGCCAGGGTTACCGTTTTGCCACCGTGCTTGTCGTAGAAGTCGTGGGTCTGCTGCAAGTAGTCGCGACGAAAGATTTTCGAGTTGGGGTTGCTGAACAAGCGCTCGCCCGCCGTTCGTCCGATCACGTAGTTGGTGCTGTCGCCGAGGATGGCCGCCAGCATCAACAGGCCTCCCAGCAGTACCGGGTCCATGCCGCCACCGGCGGCTACGGCACCGGCGATGAACAACAGGGAATCGCCCGGCAGGAACGGCATGACCACCAGGCCGGTCTCGCAGAAGATCACCAGGAACAGAATGGCGTAGATCCATGGCCCGTAGTTGTTGACCAGCAAATCGAGGTAGACGTCGAGATGCAGGATAAGGTCGAGCGGGTTGAAATCCATGGAAAGCACCTGTGGTGACGGCCCGACTCAGCAAGCCTGTGCGAATGACTGCGCGAAAAGGCCTACAAGGGGATGTAGTTTTTCTTACGAGCCGAAAAGGTCGGCATTATACGAGCTGACAACTGAAAAGCCCGTTGAGTTTGTAGCGGGGGATGTCGGGGAGACCGGCGGTGTATTCGGCAGGGTTTTGTGTGGGCTGCTCGCGATCTGGTGTGTCATGCAGCAACTGAGATGAATGTGCCACCGCTATCGCGAGCAAGCTTTGCTCCCACAGTAGAAGGTGAGCTTGCTCCCTCAGTAGAGGGTGAGCGTGCACCCTCAGTCTCGAGCTCCGGGTGTACCGCTCAGAGTTCGTCGCTGATCGGCAGCACGTAGTTCTTGAACTCGGTGTCTTCCTTGAAGCCAATGGACTCGTAGGTTTTCTGCGCGACTTCGTTATCACTGCTGGTGGAAACGCGCATGCGCACGGCGTTGGTGTCCTTGGCCATCTTCTTCGCAGTGCGGATCAGATTGTCGGCCACCAGTTGGCGCCGGGCATCTTCGGCGACGTAGATGTCGTTCAGGATCCACACGCGTTTGAGCGACAGCGAAGAAAAGCTTGGGTACAGCTGGCAGAAGCCCATCAGCTTGCTGTCGTCATCGGATACGGCCAGGTAAATCACCGACTCCTTGCGACGCAGGCGTTTTTCGAGGAACGCCCGGGATGAGTCCGGATAAGGCAGGGAGCCATAGAACTCGCGGTATTTGACGAATAACGGGGTCAGCATGTCCAGGTGTTCGAGGGTCGCTTGAATAATCCGCATCGATAGGTCTCGTCTTCAAGTGGCTGTCTTCACGTGCTCTGGCGGCGAACGGTTCTCACTCGGCAGCCGTGCGTCGATCCTGCCTGAAACCGCAGGCCAAACGCAATGCGGAAACGGTTCAGGCTTCTGGCGGGCTGAGCAGGAAGTTGCCTTTCATCTCAACGTCCGGGTCCGCTTCGAGGGTTTGCACCTGGGCCTCATCCTTCAGATTGACCCCGGATAACTGCCGCCGACAGGCCTCGCGCATCAGGTACAGCAAGCGATGGGCCGCCATGCCGTAGCTCAAGCCCTCGAGACGAACGTTGGAAATACAGTTGCGATAGGCATCGGTCAGTCCGACCTTGGGGTTGTAGGTGAAGTACAGCCCCAGGCTGTCCGGCGAGCTGAGGCCGGGGCGTTCGCCAATCAGGATGACTACCATCTTTGCGCCCAGCAGCTCGCCGATTTCGTCACCCACGGCGACTCGACCCTGTTCCACCAGGATCACCGGCGACACTGACCAGCCTTCGGCCTGGATCTGTTCTTCCATGCGCTCCAGGAAAGGCAGGGTGTGCCGATGCACGGCCAGCGCCGACAGGCCGTCGGCCACCACGATGACCAGGTCCACTCCGCCGGGGTTGGCTTGTGCGTGGTCGCGCAGGGTCTGGGCCGACTCGTCGCTCAATTTCCGGCCCAGATCGGGGCGTTGCAGATAGCTGTGGCGGTCGGTGGCGGCACTGCGCAGCAGCAGGCTTTGACGTGCGCGTTGATCGAGTTGTGCACTGATAGCGGCGTGATCAAACGGCAGATGCACCGCGTCCCGCGCCTGGGCGTGGGCCAGCTGGAAGTCCAGCTGGGCACTGGTGGGCATGCTGGTGCCGGTTCGTCCGAGGGCGATCCGCGCCGGTGTCAGGCGGCGCAGTTCCAGCCAGGGGTTTTGCGGATCAACAGGTGGTTTGTCCATATCAACACTCATCCCAATTGCGCCAAGGCCTGGCGGAAAGCCGGGGGCAGGTTGTTGCCGAAGAGGACCTTGCCTTCCGCCTGGGTAAAGATGCCCATCCTGGCCAGCCACTGTTCGAATTCCGGCGCGGGTTTCAGGCCCAGGGTCTGCCGGGCATAGAGCGCGTCATGGAACGAGGTGGTCTGGTAGTTGAGCATGATGTCGTCGGAGCCGGGGATGCCCATGATGAAATTGATCCCGGCAACGCCCAGCAAGGTCAGCAGGGTGTCCATGTCGTCCTGGTCGGCTTCAGCGTGGTTGGTGTAGCAGATGTCGCAGCCCATGGGCACGCCCAGCAGCTTGCCGCAGAAGTGATCCTCGAGGCCGGCGCGGATGATTTGCTTGCCGTTGTACAGGTATTCGGGGCCGATAAACCCGACCACCGTGTTCACCAGGAACGGTTTGAAATGTCGCGCAACGGCGTAGGCCCGGGTTTCACAAGTCTGTTGATCGACCCCGTGGTGGGCGTTGGCGGACAACGCACTGCCCTGGCCGGTCTCGAAATACATCAGGTTCTGCCCCAGAGTGCCGCGATTCAGGCTTAGCCCGGCGTCGTAGCCTTCCTGCAGGACATTGAGGTTGATGCCGAAACTGGCATTGGCCGCTTCGGTGCCGGCGATGGACTGGAACACCAGGTCCAGGGGAACTCCGCGATTGACCGCTTCGATGGAGGTCGTGACATGGGTCAGCACACAAGCCTGGGTCGGGATGTCATAGCGCTGGATGATGGCATCGAGCATTTCCAGCATCGCGCAGATGGAGGCGATGCTGTCGGTGGCCGGGTTGATCCCGATCATGGCGTCGCCGTTGCCATACAGCAGGCCATCGAGAATGCTCGCGGCAATGCCGGCGGGTTCGTCGGTGGGGTGATTGGGCTGCAAGCGAGTGGAGAGCCGGCCGCGCAAGCCCATCGTGCCGCGGAACCGGGTGACCACGCGGATCTTCTGCGCGACCAGCACCAGGTCCTGTACGCGCATGATCTTCGACACGGCAGCGACCATTTCCGGGATCAGGCCAGGTGCGAGGGCGCGCAGGCTCTGTTCGTCGGCGTGGTCGCTGAGCAGCCAGTCGCGAAAACCGCCGACGGTTAAGTGGCTGACCACCGCGAAGGCCTGCTTGTCGTGGGTGTCGATGATCAGCCGGGTGACTTCGTCGGCTTCATAGGGGATTAGTACTTCCTGCAGGAAGTGGGTCAGCGGGATGTCGGCCAGCGCCATTTGCGCGGCCACCCGCTCGCCGTCGTTGAGCGCGGCAACGCCGGCCAGGAAGTCCCCGGAGCGTGCCGGGCTGGCCTTGGCCATGACGTCCTTGAGGCTTTCGAACCGATAGACCTGGGCGCCGACGGTGTGAGCAAAACTAGCCATACAGATTCTCCGTGACGGCGCAGGCCGGGCCTGCGCCGTGGTTTGCGGCGGTCAGTGCAAGGCTTTTTCAGCGGCCTGAATCGCCGCGAACTCTTCTTCGGGCGTGCCTGCTACCAAGTGATGCCGACTGTAGAACGCAAAGTAAGCAATTAACACTCCATAGATGATCGCTGCGCCGATGACCACCCGCGGATCCACCAGGAAGCCCGCCACTACCGCGATGCAGGCCAGTACCAGGGCTACGCCGGAGGTGAAGATGCCGCCCGGCGTACGGTATGGCCGATCCATTTTGGGGCGGCGAATGCGCAGGGTGATGTGGGCGGCCATCATCAGGACGTAGGAAATGGTCGCGCCGAACACGGCCACGAGGATGAGCAGGTCACCCTGGCCGGTCAGCGACAGGCCGAAACCGATAATCCCTGGAATGATCAGCGCCAGCACCGGTGCTTTGCTTTTATTGGTTTCAGACAGTTTGCGCGGCAGGTAGCCGGCGCGGGACAGGGCGAAAATCTGCCGCGAATAGGCATAGATGATCGAGAAAAAGCTGGCGATCAGGCCTGCAAGGCCCACCAGGTTGACGAAGCCGCCCATCCAGGTCGAACCGCCATACGCTTTGCTCAAGGCTTCGACCAGCGGGTTGCCCGAGGTAAGCAGCGCGTTGGCACCTGCACCACCGGGCCCGATGACCAGGATCAGCAGGGCAAAGCTCACCAGCACCAGCATCGCGCCGATCAGGCCGCGGGGCAGGTCGCGTTTCGGGTTCTTGGTTTCTTCTGCCGCCAGCGGCACACCTTCGACCGCGAGGAAGAACCAGATCGCGTAGGGGATCGCGGCCCACACGCCGACGTAACCAAAGGGCAGGAAGCTGCTCGCGCCCTTGGCGTCCGTTACGGGAATGTCCAGCAGGTTGGCGACGTTGAAGTGCGGCACCATCGCCACCAGAAATACGCCCAGGGCCAGCGCGGCAACGGCGGTGATGATAAACATCAGCTTCAGGGCCTCACCGACACCGAAGATGTGGATGGCGATGAAGATGATGTAGAACGCCAGGTAGATCATCCAGCCGCCAATGCCGAACAATGACTCGCAATAGGCGCCGATAAACACCGCGATCGCTGCGGGTGCGATGGCGTACTCGATCAGAATCGCTGTTCCGGTCAGGAATCCGCCCCAGGGGCCGAATGCGCTGCGGGCGAAACCGTAACCGCCACCAGCGGTAGGAATCATGGAAGACAGTTCGGCCAGTGAAAAGCACATGCACAGGTACATGGTGGCCATCAGCAATGTGGCGAGGAACATGCCACCCCAGCCACCTTGGGCGAGGCCGAAGTTCCACCCGGCGTAATCGCCGGAAATGACGTAGGCCACGCCGAGGCCGACCAGCAGGACCCAGCCGGCGGCGCCTTTTTTCAGTTCACGTTGCTGGAAGTATTGCGAGTCGACTTTTTCAAAGTCCACGGAAGAGCCGGTCGCCGGGACGCCCGAAGGGGATTCGCTAGGCATAGGGTTCACCATTCTTATTGTTTTGGGTGGGCCTTGTGGGGTGTGAGCCTGCTCGCGATGGCGGTGGATCATTCAACTGATGCGTTGAAAGGGTGAACCGCTATCGCGAGCAGGCTCGCTCCCACAGGGGGAGCAAGTGCTGCGAGTTTTAGAAGAAGCCCAGCGGATTGATGTCGTAGCTCACCAGCAGGTTTTTGGTCTGCTGATAGTGGTCGAGCATCATCTTGTGGGTTTCACGACCGACGCCGGATTTTTTGTAACCGCCGAACGCGGCGTGCGCCGGGTACAGGTGGTAGCAGTTGGTCCATACGCGACCGGCCTTGATGGCGCGGCCCATGCGGTAGGCGCGGTTGATGTCGCGGGTCCAAAGGCCGGCACCCAGGCCGAACTCGGTGTCGTTGGCGATGGCCAGGGCTTCGGCTTCGTCCTTGAAGGTGGTGATGCTCACCACCGGGCCAAAGATTTCTTCCTGGAACACGCGCATTTTGTTGGTGCCCTTGAGCAGGGTCGGCTGGATGTAATACCCGGTCGCCAGGTTGCCCTCGAGTTTTTCCACCTTGCCGCCGGTCAGCAGCTCCGCGCCTTCGCCCTTGGCAATTTCCAGGTACGAAAGAATCTTGTCGAATTGCTGCTCGGACGCCTGTGCGCCGACCATGGTGTCGGTGTCCAGCGGGTCGCCCCGCTTGATCTGCAGGACTTTTTTCATCACCACTTTCATGAAGTCGTCGTAGATCGACTCCTGCACCAGTGCGCGGGACGGGCAGGTGCAGACTTCGCCCTGGTTGAAGAATGCCAGCACCAGGCCTTCAGCGGCCTTTTCAATGAAAGTTTCTTCAGCGTCCATGATGTCGGCGAAGAAGATGTTCGGCGACTTGCCGCCCAGCTCCACGGTGGACGGGATGATATTTTCGGCGGCGCATTTCATGATGTGCGAGCCCACCGGGGTCGAGCCGGTGAACGCGATCTTGGCGATGCGCTTGCTGGTGGCGAGCGCTTCGCCGGCTTCTTTGCCGAAGCCTTGCACGACGTTGAGCACGCCCGGCGGCAGCAGGTCGCCGATCAGCTCCATCAGCACGGTGATGCCCAGTGGAGTTTGCTCGGCTGGCTTGAGCACTACGCAGTTACCGGCGGCCAGCGCCGGGGCGAGTTTCCAGGCGGCCATCAGGATCGGGAAGTTCCACGGGATGATCTGCCCGACCACGCCCAGGGGCTCATGGATGTGATAGGCCACGGTGTTGCCGTCGATCTCGGCAGCGCTGCCTTCCTGGGCGCGCAGGCAACCGGCGAAGTAGCGGAAATGGTCGGCCGCCAGCGGGATGTCGGCATTCAGGGTTTCGCGCACGGCCTTGCCGTTGTCCCACGATTCGGTGATCGCCAGGACTTCCAGGTTCTGCTCGATACGATCGGCAATTTTCAGCAGTACCAGCGAACGGGCCTGGGCAGAAGTGCTGCCCCAGGCGTCAGCGGCGGCGTGTGCAGCGTCCAGCGCCTTGTCGATATCTTCGGCGGTGGAACGCGGGAATTCGGCGATGGGTTGGCCATTGACTGGCGAGGTATTGGTGAAGTACTGACCTTTGACAGGCGCGACGAACTCGCCGCCGATGTAGTTACCGTATTTGCTTTTGAACGAAACGATAGCGCCTTCAGTACCGGGGTGAGCGTAACGCATGATGGTTCTCCTTGGCTTTTATGCTTATTGAGGGAGTGGCGCATGTGCGCTTGCCATAAGCGTAGAGCAAAGGTTGGGCCACTGCCTTGCAGGGCAGGGGAATCAAGGGGTTGCGCGGTTTTTCTCGGACGGGTGGGCGGGCGCTGTGACGGTATCGGCACAGCGTGGGTGACAGTTTGTGCCGGATTTGCCACACCTTGTGACTGGGCAGTCTTGCCAGCATTGCAATGCGCTGGAGCCTGGAGGATGCTCAGTGGGCGTGATGGACCGCGTAGGACCTCTCGGGAGAATAATAAGAGATGCAAGACAACCATTTGAGCCGTCATGCCCAGCAGGTCATGACCGTCACCCAGGGCAAATCCCACCTGCAGGGCCCCGGCAGTGATCCGTCCATCGCCCGTTCGTGGCTGCGTTGTCTTGAGGATTATCACCTTGACCCTTCCCTGACGATGGCGCCCACGGTGCTGGAGCACGGCCGCGTGCTGGAAAGTCGCGAGCGCTTACAGCAAGTGCTGCATATCGCCGGTACTGAAATGACCAGCCTGCACCAGCAATTGTCCGGCGCCGGTCATGCCGTGCTGCTGACCGATGCCCGGGGGGTGATTCTCAACTGTGTCACGGCGCCTGCCGAACGCAAGATCTTCGAGCGTGCCGGCCTCTGGCTGGGCGCCGACTGGAGCGAAGCGTGCGAAGGCACCAATGGCATCGGCACCTGCCTGGTGGAGCGTCAGTCGCTGACCATCCACCAGGATGAACATTTTCGCGGGCGTCACACCGGCCTGACCTGTTCGGCGAGCCCCGTGTTCGACCCGCATGGCGAGCTGCTGGCGGTGCTCGACGTGTCCTCGGCGCGCCACGATGTATCGCGCCAGAGCCAGTTCCACACCATGGCCCTGGTCAACCTCTCGGCGAAGATGATCGAGAGCTGTTATTTCCTGCGCTATTTCGATAATCAATGGCTGCTGCGCTTTCACCTGCAAGCCGAATCCGTCGGACTGTTCAGCGAAGGCTTGCTGGCATTTGACGGGGAAGGGCGGATCAGCGCCGTCAACCAGAGCGCCCTGAATCTGTTGGGGCACATTCGCGGCGGGCTGCTCGGCAAGCCCGTCGAGGCGTTTTTCGACTGTTCGCTGGACGAGCTGCTCGGTCGTGCAAGTATCAATGCCAGCGCCAGTTGGCCACTGCGCACCCGTGACGGGCGCAACCTGTTCGCCTTGTTGCGCGGGCAATCGCGCAGTGTTGCGGCACCACTAGTAAAGAGCCCGGTAGCGCCGCAGCAACCGCGTCCTGCCGGCATTTGCCTGGGGGATACGTCGCTGCAGGAGGATTTTCGCAAGTCCTTGCGAGTCTTCGAGCGTGACGTGCCGCTGCTGATCAACGGCGAGACGGGCTCGGGCAAGGAGGCTTTTGCCAAAGCTGTGCACAACGCCAGCCAGCGCTGCGAAAAAGCATTCGTCGCGCTCAACTGTGCGGCCATCCCCGAAAGCCTGATTGAAAGTGAGTTGTTCGGCTACCGCGGCGGCAGTTTTACCGGGGCGCGCAAGGAAGGCATGCGAGGCAAACTACAGCAGGCGGATGGCGGCACCCTGTTCCTGGATGAGATCGGTGACATGCCCCTGGCATTGCAAACCCGCCTGCTCAGGGTGCTGGAAGATCGCCAGGTGGTGCCGATCGGCGGTGAACCGGAGGCGGTGGATGTACGCATCATCAGTGCGACTCACCGTAACTTGCTGGGGCGGGTGCAGGACGGCAGTTTCCGCGAAGACTTGTATTACCGGCTCAATGGACTCGAAGTCGCCTTGCCGGCGCTGCGCGAACGCTCCGATAAATCGCAGTTGCTCGATTTCCTGCTGGCCGAGGAGGCCGGCTCGGACGCTGTGCTGATTGAAGAGCCTGCGCGCCAGGCGCTGCTCGGGTTTGCCTGGCCGGGTAATGTGCGCCAACTGCGCAATGTGCTGCGCACCTTGGCGGCGTTGTGCGACGGCGGGCGGATCGGTCTTGCGGACTTGCCGGCAATGATTCGCCAGGCGTTGCCGCAAACGGATATTGCCCCCGCACCATCGGAGCATCCGCTGGAGGATGCCGAGCGTTTGGCCTTGCTCAATGCGCTGGAGCAAACGCGCTGGCACATGACTCACACGGCCGAGCAGCTGGGTGTCAGCCGAAATACGCTGTATCGCAAACTTCGCAAGCACGGCCTAAGCCGATCCCTGTAGGAGCGAGCTCGCTCGCGAAAAACCAGAGAACAATGTGCTCATTCAGAATACACGCGTCATCGTTGACGTTTTTCGCGAGCAAGCTCGCTCCTACAGGGTAGGCGGTGATCTTGAAACACAGGGTGCGAATTTTGCCTCCCTAGGCTAACCTGCGGCCATGTTTTACGAGGTCGACTATGCACATTCATATTCTTGGTATCTGCGGCACTTTCATGGGTTCGATGGCGGTCCTGGCCAAAGAGCTGGGCCATCGTGTCACGGGCTCCGATGCCAACGTCTACCCGCCAATGAGCACTCAGCTTGAGGCTCAGGGCATTGAGTTGACCCAGGGTTACGATCCCGCGCAACTGGACCCGGCTCCGGATCTGGTGGTGATTGGCAACGCCATGTCCCGCGGTAACCCGGCAGTCGAATACGTCCTGAACAAAGGCCTGCCGTATGTCTCCGGCCCGCAGTGGCTGGCGGACCATGTGCTGCAAGGCCGCTGGGTGCTGGCCGTCGCCGGGACCCATGGCAAGACCACTACCAGCAGCATGCTCGCCTGGGTGCTGGAACACGCGGGCATGAGCCCGGGTTTCCTGATCGGCGGCGTGCCGCAGAATTTCTCGGTGTCGGCGCGTCTGGGTGATACGCCGTTCTTCGTCATCGAAGCAGACGAATACGACAGTGCCTTTTTCGACAAGCGCTCCAAATTCGTTCATTACCGTCCGCGCACCGCGATCCTGAATAACCTTGAGTTCGATCATGCGGACATCTTCCCGGATCTTCCGGCTATCGAACGGCAGTTTCACCATTTGGTCCGAACCATCCCGAGTGAAGGCCTGGTGATCCATCCGACTACCGAGCCTGCCCTGCACCGGGTGATCGACATGGGTTGCTGGACACCTGTGCAGACCACCGGTGCCGGCGGCCAGTGGCAGGCCAGGCTGCTCAGCGAAGACGGCTCGAAATTCGAAGTGATGTTCGAAGACAAGGTCCAGGGCGTGGTGGAGTGGGATATGACAGGCCAGCACAACGTTGCCAATGCCTTGGCAACCCTGGCGGCGGCGCGACATGTCGGCGTGGTGCCGTCCATGGGCATCGCAGCCCTGAGCGCCTTCAAAAGCGTGAAGCGGCGGATGGAGAAAGTGGCGGAAGTTCGCGGCATCACCATCTATGACGACTTCGCTCACCACCCGACGGCTATCGCCACGACGCTCGACGGCCTGCGCAAGCGAATCGGCGACGCACCGCTGATTGCGATCATCGAACCGCGTTCCAACTCCATGAAACTTGGCGCACACCGTGATGGCCTGCCGGAAAGCGTCGTCGATGCCGACCAGGTGATCTGGTATGCCCCGGCCAATCTTGGCTGGGACCTGGGCGCGACCGCCGCGCTGTGCACGGTACCGTCGATTGTCAGTGATTCCCTGGAAGGCATCATCGAACGCGTGAAGAGCCAGGCCCAGCCCGGCACTCACGTGGTGATCATGAGCAACGGCGGCTTCGGCGGCCTGCACGGCAAACTTGCCGAGGCGCTGCAATGAACAACGGTCCGGAACGCATCACGCTGGCGATGACCGGCGCTTCGGGCGCCCAATACGGCTTGCGCCTGCTGGACTGCCTGGTGCGCGAAGACCGCGAGGTGCACTTTCTGATCTCGAAGGCGGCGCAATTGGTGATGGCCACCGAGACTGACGTTTCGCTACCACCGAAAACCCAGATGATGCAGGCGTTCCTGACCGAATACACCGGCGCTGCCGCCGGGCAGATTCGCGTCTATGGCAAGGAAGACTGGATGTCGCCGGTCGCTTCGGGCTCCGGGGCTCCGGCGGCGATGGTGGTGGTGCCCTGTTCCACCGGGACTTTGTCGGCCATCGCCACCGGGGCCTGCAACAACCTGATCGAACGGGCGGCCGATGTCACCTTGAAAGAGCGTCGCCAGCTGATCCTGGTGCCCCGTGAAGCGCCTTATTCGAGCATTCATCTGGAGCACATGCTCAAGCTGTCGAACATGGGCGTGACCATTCTGCCGGCATCGCCGGGCTTCTATCATCAGCCGCAGACGATTGATGACCTGATCGATTTTGTCGTGGCGCGGATTCTCAACCTGCTGAACATTCCCCAGGACATGCTGCCGCGTTGGGGCGAACACCATCTGACCAGCGATGAATAAGCTGCTGTTGATCGTCCTCGCGCTGCAACTGGGCGGCTGTGCCACGGCACGCACGCTGGATGCCGCCAAGCCCGGGGCGCCAGTGGTTTATTCGGGGACTCGTCTGGACTTGTATGCCTTGAACGGCGGGTGCTGCGCCATGGATCGCTTTGGCGCTGAGGCTCCCAGCTACCCTGGCGTAGACCTGCCGGCGAGTGCGTTGCTGGATACGCTGCTGTTGCCGTTGTCGTTGTTGACGGTGATTGGCGTGGGTTTCCAGGCGACCGGGGGATTGTGAAAGTCAAAAGATCGCAGCCTTCGGCAGCTCCTACAGGATTTGCGCATTTTTCGTAGGAGTTGCCGAAGGCTCGGGCCGCGATCGGACGATCTTTTGATCTTATTTACCTAACTTACGTAATTCATCCGACTCAACCACCCGAACCCCATCCTGTTCTTCCAGTGCCAGGCGCCACATCGCCCGCGCCAGTTGGCAGGCTTCGATCCCGTGGTACTTGCCCGGAATCAGCCGGGATAACGGCCCGACGACCTTTTCAGCCAGGCGTGGCTCAACTCGATCACCCAGCAGTAGAGAAGGGCGGCAGATAGTCAATTGCGGCCAGTCTTGCGCGCGCAAGGCTTGTTCCATCTCGCCTTTGACCCGGTTATAGAACACCGATGACTTCGGATCCGCTCCCAGCGCGCTGACCACGATCAGGTGCCGAGCGCCCATCTCCCGGGCGCGTTTGGCGAATGCCACCACCATGTCCAGGTCCACGGCGCGGAACGCCTGTTCCGAGCCGGCCTGCTTGATGGTTGTGCCGAGGCAGCAGTAGGCAATGTCCACGCGGCCGTTGAGTTGCGGCAGAAACACCGCCGGGTCGCCGACAGGGTTTTCCAGGTGGGGGTGCTTGGCCAATGGCCGGCGTGAGGGCGCCAATACCCGGTTAATCGTGGGTTCATTAAGCAGGCGGTCAAGCAAGTGTTCACCGGTCAAACCGGTAGCTCCGGCAAGCAATACGTGCTGAGGCGTCAAGTACATAGTGTTTCTCCCTTGATACTGTTCAGCTTAGTTGCTCTTTGCATCCTTGCTGTCGACAGACACACTTTGCAGCGCTTTGCGTGCCTGCTGCTTGCGCAATAATTGCCAGTGCGACAGGACGGTTTTGGGCGCCCAGATCTGCGGTTCGGATGCTTCAAAGTTGTCAGCCAGCTCGCGCTCGGCCACGGTGGCCCTGGCCAGCTTGAAGGCTTGTTCCAAGTCATCGGTCTGGTTCAGCGCCTGGGCGAACAGGGCATCGCCGAAATAGGTGAAGTTGGCTTCCTCGGAGCAGCCGAACGACACGCGATCAGCCCGTGAGGCGGTCATGATCAGGGTGCGTTCATCCTTGAGGGTCGGGATGAAACCACCGGAGTAGCACGCGGAAATCACGATGATCTTGTCGCGATTTTTCAGCGGGGCCAGCACTGCGGCAAGCTCGTCTGCCGGCAGGTCTGACAACTCCATGCGCGGTTGGTCCAGGACCAGTTCATGCTCGCTGGTGCCGTGGCTGGTCAGGTAAATGAAAATAAGGTCTTCCGGCCCGCTGCGCTCGGCCAGGGTCGCCGCGGCGCGGCGCAGGTTTTCCCGGGTGGCCATCGGTCGATCCACCAGATGGTCGCGATGATTGACCAGGCGGATCTGGCCAAACGCACCGAAACGGCTGCTGAGCATGTTGCTGACGTAATCGGACTCGCGCAGGAACACGCTCTGCTTGCCATCACCCCCGAGGGTCAGGGTGTAGAGCTCGACGGCTGGCGTCGAGGCGGGCACGCTTGCCAGCGCGTCGTCCAGTAACCGCCCCTGGGCCAGCAGGCCAAGCTCAAGGCTGTCAGGCAGCAGCTTGCCTTCGGCATCGCGAACCCGCTGGCCAGCGATCCAGGTACCGCTTTGCACGGTGCCGTCAGTCAACACCAGCGTGCCGCGACCCGAGTAGCTGTCATTGTCGAACTGGCCAACATAGAAACTGCCGTCCGCAAGGTTCAATCGCCCCGGGCCGCTGAAGCGCCAATCGCTGAACTGACCCACGTAATGGCTGCCATCGGCGCCAATCAGTTCGCCTTTGCCATTGAGCGACCCTTCCTTGAACTGCCCGAGCCAGACATCGCCATCGGCATTCTCGTAGCGACCCTTGCCGTGCAGCTGGTTGTTTTTGAAGCTGCCGACATAGATATCGCCATCGGCACTGTTGAAGGTCCCGTTACCCTCCAGCTGACCGTCGACAAAATTGCCGGTGAACTGGTTGCCACTGGCGTCGCCGCGCTGGCCTTCACCGTTGGGTTTGCCATGGGCGAACTGGCCCTGATACGAACTGCCGTCCTCGAGCTCGAGGCGACCCAGTCCTGAATATTGATCGGCCTTGAACTCGCCGCGATAGGTCATGCCGTTTTCTTTGAGGGTGCCTTCGCCGTCCCTTCGACCGGCCTTGAAACCGCCGGTATAGCTGCTGCCATTGGTGGTCAGCGTACCCTGGCCGTCGAACAGGCCCTGGTTGAATTGTCCGCGATACACTTCGCCATTGCTGCCGTGCCACTCGCCCTGGCCATGCCATTGGCCTTTGTCGAACTCGCCGGCATACCAGCTGCCGTTCGGATAATCGACGCGGCCCTGGCCTTGCAGCAATCCATCTACCAGTTCGCCGCGATAGCGTCCGCCGTCCGGCAGGCGCGCGTCAGGGGGCAGCAGCGATTCGCCGTCTCCGCAAGCGGTCAGCAACAGGGTCAACGCGAGGAGGGCAATCGAGCGCATAGCGGGATCCGGGCAATTAGGCGACCGAGTATGCCGCAGCTCCATGACCTTATATAGCCAGGAAAGCAGGAGAAGGCGCGAAACAGCATGAGCTGCTTCGCATCCAGGATCATTTACACGAAGCAGAGCGACAGGGGTTCGGCAATGTAGGCCGGTTTCTCTGAGCCTTCGATTTCCAGCGTGGCGGTGGCCTTGAGGAGCCATTGGCCGGGCTTTTTCTCGGTGACTTCGGCCAGGTCGACCTTGAGGCGGACCCTGGAATTGACTTTGACCGGCTGAATGAACCGCACGCTGTCGAGGCCATAATTGACCACCATCTTCAGGCCTTCAGGCAGTATGAGGATGTCTTCCATCAGCTTGGGGATCAGCGACAGCGACAGGAAGCCGTGGGCGATGGTGCTCCCGAATGGCGTTTGCGCGGCTTTGACCGGGTCGACGTGGATGAACTGGTAATCCCCGGTGGCTTCGGCGAACAGGTTGATGCGCTCCTGGTCGATGGTGAGCCATTCGGAACTTCCAAGTTCCTTGCCGACATAATCTTTGAGCTCTGCAACTGGAACATAGGGCATTGAGACTCTCCTTGGGTTCATCGGTTTTATAGTTTTGAGGTGGGGGGCTCAGACCTCCCGAATTACCACTTTAGATCACCATGGCCGTTTACTGCGGTCAACTGACCATGCTTTTGGCGAATGCCGGTCCATAGCGTTGGCATGCTTATAATGCTCGGCCCGCCATTGCGGGTGACGGGATTGGCGGGAGGCCAGGATGTTGCTACGAGGTTTGACATGGCTGGTGCTGTTCCAATTGCTGGGAACAGCGATCAATCACCTGTTTTTGCCGGTGTTGCCAGGGCCCATCGTCGGGCTGCTGCTGTTGCTGGCGTATCTGATCAGTCGCGGGCAGGTGGGCGAGCCACTGAGCCTGGCAGCCGGCAGCCTGCTGCGCTACCTGCCGCTGTTGCTGGTGCCGCCAGCCGTGGGCGTGATGGTGTACGCCAAGGATATTGCCGCAGACTTCTGGGCCATTGTTGGCGCGCTGGTGCTGTCGCTGTTGCTGTCGATGGCGTTCGCCGGGGTGCTGATGCAGCGTTTGGTCAAGCGTCACGCGCCGCCTGAGGACAGCCAATGATCTTTGACTGGCAGGGCGCCTGGACGTCCGTGATCCACCATCCATTGTTCGGCATCGGCATTACGCTGGGCGCCTACCAGCTGGTGCTGGCGGCATTCGAGAAGACCCGCTGGGTCTTTTTACAACCGGTACTGGTCTCCATGCTGTTGGTGATTGCAGTGCTGGCAGGTTGCGGCATTACTTATGCCGAGTATCGCAAGAGCACCGAGATCCTCAGCATCCTCCTGGGGCCGGCGACTGTGGCGCTGGCCGTGCCGCTTTACCTGAACCTGCGACGCATTCGGCAGTTGTTCTGGCCGATATTTACTACGCTGGTGATAGGCGGCGTGGTCGCTACCGGTCTTGGGGTGTTGCTGGGCTGGTCGTTTGGCGCAGAGCACATGATCCTGATGACCATGGCGCCCAAGTCCGTGACCTCGCCGATTGCGATGCTGGTCGCGGAGCAGATTGGTGGGGTGGCCGCGCTGGCGGCGGTGTTCGTGCTCATAACCGGCGTGATCGGGGCGATTTTCGGGCCTGGCCTGTTGAATCGGCTCGGCGTGCACAGCCCTGAGGCGCGGGGCATGGCGTTGGGCATGACGGCCCATGCGGTGGGCACTTCGGTAGCCCTGCAGGAAAGTGAAGAGTGCGGCGCCTTTGCGGCGCTGGCAATGAGTCTGATGGGCGTGGCCACGGCGGTGTTCCTGCCGTTGGCGGTGTCGATGGTGGTGTAAGGAAAATGTCTATGAGCTTGCCGCTTTTTCCACTGAACACAGTGCTGTTTCCTGGCTGCATCCTCGACTTGCAGATTTTTGAGGCGCGCTATCTGGACATGATCGGCCGTTGCATGAAGCAGGGCGGCGGGTTCGGCGTGGTGTGCATCCTTGATGGCGAAGAGGTCGGCCTTGCTCCGCAGGGTTATGCGCTGGTGGGATGTGAAGCGCTGATCACCGACTTCAAGCAGCAGGCCAATGGTTTGCTGGGCATCCGCGTCCAAGGCGGCAGGCGCTTCAATGTGCTGAGCACCGAGGTCCAGCGCGATCAGTTGACGGTTGCCGAGGTCGAGTGGCTGGAAGACGAGCCGGAGCAACCGCTGCAGGACGAAGACGCGGACCTGGTGGCCTTGCTCAAGGCATTGGCCGAGCACCCGATGGTCGAGGCCTTGAACATGGGGACCGAAGCGACCGGGCAGCAGTCGTTGGCCAATCAGCTGGCGTATCTGTTGCCGTTCGCCGAAGTGGACAAGATCGATTTGCTGCAACTCGATGATCCGCAGCAGCGCCTGGATGCCATCCAGGCACTGCTCGATGAACTGCAAGGTGAGTTGTTCACCTGATCACCACGCCAATGCGCTGCGCCTCAGTAGGCGTAGCGCAGCATGGCATGCGGCAAGTGGCGCAGGGCAAAGAAGCCGAACAGCGCCACCATTGCCGGCAATACCAGCCACCAGACCCTGGGTGGCATGGCCTTCAATTCTTCACCGCGCTGTATTGTCCACAGGCTTGCCGCACAGACACAGGCCGCCAGCATGGCCCCTGCCGTAATGTCGGTCGGCCAGTGCGCACCCAGGTAGACCCGCGACAACGCAATCGCCAGCGCCGGCAGGCATCCCACCAGCAGCCAGGTCAGGCGCATGCGTGGGGGTTGCCCGCGACCGGCCAGCACCGCCAGGGTCAGGAACAGCGCAAACGCTCCGGAGGCATGGCCGCTGGGCATGCTGTAGCTGGTCAGTGGGTCGCTGAGAATTTCCGGACGTACCCGGGCGAAGAACTGTTTGGTCCCGGTATTGGCCAGTGCCGTGATCAACAAGGTTGCGCAGGCGAATACTGCCTGGCGCCACTGACGCATCACCAGCAGCAAGGTCACAAGCAGTGCACTGAACAGCAGCATGTTGCGGAATTCGCCAATAATCGTCAGCGTCACGGCGACTTCATCGAGTGTCGGGCTGCGATGTTCCTGCACCAGCGTCATCACCCCCTGGTCGAGTGCGGTCAGGTGCGGATAGCCGATGAACAACCCGGCCAGAATCAGCAGGCTCATGCTGGCAATCAACACCGTCGCCTTGCGATGGCGACGCATGCTGCTGGTGATGCTCAAGCCGACCATCACCGCAATGCTGCCCGCCACGATGCCGGCTTCCGGCCAGAAACCTTCCGGCAAAGGCAGACGAATCGCCGCGCCGGTGGCCCAGCCAGGCAGGAGGTAGGCGACGCTCCAGCCAGCAGCAGCCAACAGGCTTACGGCGGCAAAGCGCGGGAAGGGCATGTCGAACATTCCCGCGACCATGGGCAGCATGGGACGCAGCGGGCCGATGAAGCGGCCAACCAGCAAACTGGCAATGCCATAACGCTGGAAGTACGACTCTGCGCCGGCAATCCATTCCGGATGATGGCGCAAGCCTGGCAGGCGACGGATGTTCTGGTGAAAATGTCGCCCGATGAAGTACGACACGATATCGCCCGATATGCCGGCGATAAATCCCAGGAATAACGTCTCGCTCAAGGATAGCGCGCCACTGCCGGCCAGCACTGCGACGGCAAACAGCAATACGGTACCGGGGACAATCAGTCCTGCAATCGCCAGGCACTCGACGAAGGCCACGATGAATACAGCCGCGGCCAACCACTGCGGGTTTGCCGCAAGCCATCCGGTCACGCTATCGAGCCATGGGCCCATAAAAACTACTCCATCGAATTTTTATAAGCGTCCGCAGTGGACGAACGCAGGCTTCAACACACCACCGACCCTGTAGGAACGAGCTTGCTCGCGATGGTCGCTAACGATAGCGAGTGCTTTCTGCATCAGCGCGGCTCTCTGGAAAACATCGCGAGCAAGCTCGCGCCTACAGGGGGCTCGATTAATCAATTCAGCAAAATATAATCCCGCCCTTCGACCTGCCCGCGTCGCAGCGGGTTCCGCGTGCAATAGGGCGCATAAGCAGCATCGACGAAGCGGTACATCAGGTGTTCATCCCGTCCTTGGGGAATTCCCAGTCGAGTGGTCTGGATCACATGAGCCGGTGCCGCTCCCACGTCTTCCACCAACAGCACCTCATGGTCAAAGCGCTTGGCGTCCCACATTGGCACTTTCAGGCCCAGCGCCTTGCACAGCAAGGTCTGCCCGGCGCAGAGCTTCTGCGACGGGCGAGGGCGTCCTTGGCCATCGGGGTTGTTCAACAGCATTTGCGCGAGGCTGGCCGGGCCGCTCAGTTCGTCGACCCAGGGGTAGGCCGACTTGATCAACACGGCATTGCCCGGCCCGAGGGCGCTGAAGTTCAGGGAGTCACCGCCGCGGGCGTAATACATATAGATGTGGCCGCCATCCAGAAACAAAGCCTTACGCTTTTCTGTATAGCCTAGGGAGGCGTGGCTGCCTTTTTCTTCGAAGTAATAGGCTTCGGTCTCGATGATTCTGGCGCTGAGCCACAATCCACCGACCCGGTGCCGGATAACTTTGCCCAGCAGATCCCGCGCCAGCGTCTGTGCGTCGCGGTCGAAAAAAGCGTCCGCAAGCCCGTGGGGCTTGAGGGCGGCGACGGATGGGGCATTCAGGTTAGTCATGAGGAACAGCGTTTATCAGGGCTGATTGAGCCGTGATGATAACAATGTGCACCTTAATTACGGCTGAACGTCGGCAAATTGAAGTCCATTTCGACCATCCGCCCGTCACCGCTGTTAGTCACGGGTCGCGGCAGCTATAATCTGCCGCTTTACTCTTTAACAAGACCAAGCAAAGACCACTCTAGACCATGACTGAGTCCGTTCTTGACTACATGACCCGCCTGGGTCGCGCTGCCCGCGAAGCTTCTCGCGTCATTGGCCGTGCCAGCACCGCGCAGAAAAACCGCGCCCTGCAGGCTGCTGCCAATGCGCTGGACGCGGCGCGCGTCGAGCTTGCCGCTGCCAATGAGCTGGATCTGGCGGCCGGTCGTGCCAATGGTCTGGAGCCTGCGCTGCTGGAGCGCCTGGCCCTGACGCCGGAGCGTATCGACGGGATGATCGTCGGTCTGCGCCAGGTCGCGGCCTTGCCCGACCCTGTAGGCGCCATTCGCGACATGAGCTTTCGGCCTTCCGGTATTCAGGTCGGCAAGATGCGTGTGCCCCTGGGGGTGATCGGGATCATCTACGAGTCGCGTCCCAATGTGACCATCGACGCCGCCAGCCTTTGCCTCAAGTCGGGTAATGCGACCATTTTGCGTGGCGGCTCAGAGGCGATTCACTCCAATCGCGCCATCGCTGCGTGCATCCAGCGCGGCCTGGCCGAGGCCGAGTTGCCTGCCGCCGTGGTGCAAGTGGTCGAAACCACTGACCGTGCAGCAGTCGGCGCCCTGATTACCATGCCCGAGTACGTCGATGTCATCGTGCCCCGTGGTGGCCGTGGCCTGATCGAACGGGTCAGCCGCGATGCGCGAGTGCCCGTGATCAAGCATCTTGACGGTATTTGCCACGTTTACGTCAGCGCTCACGCCGACCTGGCGAAAGCCCGGCGCATCGCCTTCAACGCCAAGACCTACCGGTATGGCATCTGCGGTGCGATGGAAACCCTGCTGGTGGATGAAACCGTTGCCAGGGATTTCCTGCCGTCGATGGCCGCCCAGTTCCGCGAGAAAGGCGTTGAACTGCGCGGCTGCGCCCGGACCCGGGCGATCATCGATGCGGCCGTGGCCACCGAAGACGACTGGAACACCGAATACCTGGCGCCGATCCTGTCGATCCGCGTAGTCGATGGGCTGGACCAGGCCATCGAACATATCAACCAGCACGGTTCCCATCACACCGACTCGATTGTCAGCGAAAGCCTCGCCGACACGCGACGTTTCGTCGCCGAAGTCGATTCGGCATCGGTGATGATCAACACCCCGACCTGCTTCGCCGACGGGTTTGAATATGGATTAGGTGCCGAGATCGGCATTTCTACTGATAAGCTGCACGCCCGCGGACCTGTGGGTCTGGAAGGCCTGACCTGCGAGAAATATATCGTGGTCGGCGATGGCCAGTTGCGCGGCCAGGCGTCGGTTTGACTTGGGCGACCTCGACCTGACAGCGCCGGTCACTCCCGACGAGCCTGCCCCGCGACGCATAGGCGTACTGGGCGGCACGTTCGATCCGGTGCACATCGGCCACTTGCGCGGTGGGCTGGAAGTCGCCGAATCCCTGGCACTGGACGAATTGCGCCTGACACCCAGCGCCCGACCGCCTCATCGCGGTACGCCGCAGGTGTCGGCGAAGGACCGGTTGGCAATGGTCGAATGCGCGGTGGCCGGTGTGGCACCGTTGGTGGTGGACGCTCGCGAATTGCAGCGGGACAAACCGTCCTACACTATCGACACCCTGGAGCTGATGCGCGCCGAACTGGCCGCTGAGGACCAGGTTTTTCTACTTTTGGGCTGGGACGCATTTTGCGGCCTGCCCACTTGGCATCGCTGGGAAGAGTTACTCCAGCATTGCCACATCCTGGTGCTGCAACGCCCGGATGCCGACAGCGAACCGCCGGATGCCTTGCGCAACCTGCTGGCAGCGCGTTCGGTGAGCGACCCGCTGGCCCTGAAAGGGCCGAGCGGACAGATTGCATTCGTCTGGCAGACGCCGCTCGCGGTATCCGCCACCCAGATCCGTCAACTGCTGGCCAGCGGTAAGTCGGTACGTTTCCTGGTGCCCGACGCGGTCCTGGCCTACATCGATGCGCACGGACTCTACCGTGCGTCGAACTGAAAAACGGCGAGCTTCAAGGCACGTGATCACGTGTAGCGAAGCGCCCGAACATACGAGCAAAACGAGTTTTATATGACTGACAAAGACGTAGCTAAAGTAAAGCGCAAAGGCACATTCAAGAGCGCCCCTCTGCCAGTAGAGGCGCCAACCGGGCCGGAGTTGCGCGGTGAAGAGCTGGTCAAGGTTGCCGTTGCAGCCCTGGAAGACGTGAAGGGCCAGGACATCCAGGTCATCGACGTTCGTGAAAAGCAGAGCATCACCGATTTCATGATCATCGCCACCGGTACTTCGAACCGCCAGATCGGCGCGATGCTGGACAAGGTCCGCGAAGCCGTCAAAGCCCTGGGCGTCAAGCCATTGGGTGAAGAAGGCAAGGGCGACAGCGACTGGGTATTGCTGGACATGGACGACGTCATCGTACACATGATGACTGCCTCGGCACGTCAGTTCTATGACCTGGAACGCCTGTGGGCCGGTGCCGAGCAAAGTCGCTCGGCCAGCGCTGCACACCACAGCCCAGAGAACACCCATGAGCACTTCACCAAGCTCAACAAAGACCAGCAATAATAAGGGATCGCTGTGCGACTGCGACTGATCGCCGTCGGTTCACGCATGCCCAAATGGGTGGAAGAAGGCTGGCATGAATATGCCAAGCGTCTTCCATCCGAGCTGGCGCTGGAACTGGTGGAAATACCGCTCAATACCCGTGGCAAGAACGCCGACGTGGCACGCTTCATCCGACAGGAAGGCGAAGCCATGCTGGCTAAAGTCGGCCCGAACGAGCGGATTGTCACTCTCGAAGTCCACGGCAAGCCCTGGAGTACAGAGCAGTTGGCGGTCGAACTCGATCGCTGGCGCCTGGACTCGCGTACGGTGAACTTCATGGTCGGTGGCCCCGAAGGGCTGGCGCCGGAAGTCTGTGCCCGGGCAGATCAGCGCTGGTCGCTCTCGCCGTTGACCCTGCCGCACCCCCTGGTGCGGATCCTGATCGGCGAACAGCTGTATCGTGCCTGGACAGTGCTGTCCGGCCACCCTTACCACAAGTAGCTTTGCCCTCATGCCCCAGCCAATCCGCATCAAGGACCACGAAAAAGACGCCCGTCTGGTGCGTGGCCGCGTCGTGTTCGGGGCAATTGCGGTGGTGACGCTGATTTGTGTGCTGATTGCGCGGCTGTATTTCCTGCAGGTGATTCAGTACGAGTATCACTCGACCCTGTCGGAAAACAACCGGGTGCATGTGCAGCCGATCCCTCCGACTCGCGGGTTGATCTTCGACCGCAATGGCGTCGTTGTCGCCGACAACCGGCCCAGTTTCAGTCTGAGCATGACCCGCGAGCGTTCCGGCGACTGGCAGCAGGTGCTCGATGTGATCGTCGAAGTCCTGGAGCTGACGCCGGACGATCGGGTGATATTCGAAAAGCGCATGAAACAGGGGCGCCGGCCGTTCGAGCCGGTGCCGATCCTGTTTGAACTCTCGGAAGAACAGATCGCCCGGATCGCGGTCAACCAGTTCCGCCTGCCCGGGGTGGAAGTGGTCGCGCAACTGGTGCGCCACTACCCGCAGGGCGCGCACTTCGCGCACTCGGTGGGTTACATGGGGCGGATCAACGAGAAAGAGCTCAAATCCCTCGATCCGGTCAATTACAGCGGCACCCATCACATTGGCAAGACCGGTATCGAACGATTCTACGAACCCGAACTGCACGGCCAGGTGGGTTACGAAGAGGTCGAAACCAACGCGCGAGGCCGTGTACTGCGGGTGCTCAAGCGTACCGATCCGATTCCCGGCAGGGACATTGTCCTGAGCCTGGACATCAAATTGCAGGAAGCTGCCGAAGCGGCACTTGGCGGTCGGCGCGGCGCCGTGGTGGCATTGGACCCGGCCACCGGCGAAGTGCTGGCGATGGTCAGCCAGCCGAGTTTCGACCCTAACCTGTTCGTCACCGGCATCAGCTTCAAGGCCTATGCCGAGTTGCGCGATTCCATTGACCGGCCGCTGTTCAACCGCGTGTTGCGCGGCCTTTACCCGCCGGGCTCGACCATCAAGCCTGCCGTGGCCATTGCCGGCCTGGATTCAGGCGTGGTGACCGCATCGACCCGGGTGTTCGATCCGGGTTACTACCAGTTGCCAAACTACGACCACAAGTACCGCAACTGGAACCGTTCCGGTGACGGCTTCGTCGACCTGGACACGGCAATCATGCGCTCCAACGACACCTATTTCTACGACCTGGCCCACAAGCTGGGGATCGATCGGCTGTCGGCCTATATGGGCAAGTTCGGCATCGGCCAGAAGGTCTCGCTGGACATGTTCGAAGAATCGCCGGGGCTGATGCCGTCCCGCGAGTGGAAGCGCGCCACCCGCCGTCAGGCGTGGTTCCCTGGCGAGACATTGATCCTGGGGATCGGCCAGGGGTACATGCAGTCGACACCGCTGCAACTGGCGCAAGCCACGGCCCTGGTGGCGAACAAGGGCGTCTGGAATCGTCCGCACCTGGCCAAGACGGTCGAAGGCGAGAGACCCAAGGACGAAAACCCGATGCCGGATATCATCCTGCGCGATCCGTCGGACTGGGCCAAGGTCAACCACGGCATGCAGCAGGTGATGCACGGTGCCAGGGGCACTGCGCGCAAGGCAGCCATTGGTGCGCAATACCGCATTGCCGGCAAAAGTGGTACGGCCCAGGTGGTCGCGATCAAGCAGGGCGAGAAGTACGACCGCTCCAAGGTTCAGGAACGTCACCGCGACCACGCCCTGTTCGTCGGCTTCGCGCCGGCCGATAACCCGAAAATCGTCGTGTCGGTAATGGTCGAGAACGGCGAGTCCGGTTCCGGCGTTGCGGCACCAGTGGTCCGTCAGATCATGGATGCCTGGCTCCTTGGCCAGGACGGTCGGCTGAAAGCCGAGTACGCCAGCCCTACCAGTGCGGAGGCTACGGCCCGTGAAGAGTAATTTCGACCGCATCCTCTCCAGTGAAGATGTGATGCGTCGCCGTGCGACGCTGCTGCAACGCATGCATATCGACGGTCCGTTGCTGATCCTGCTGTTGACCCTCGCGGCCGGCAGCCTGTTCGTGCTGTATTCGGCCAGCGGCAAGAGCTGGGATCTGCTGGCCAAGCAGGCCACCTCGTTCGGCATCGGCCTGGTGTCGATGGTCGTCATCGCCCAGTTCGAGCCGCGCTTCATGGCCCGTTGGGTGCCGGTAGGTTACGTGCTGGGCGTGCTGTTGCTTGTGGTGGTCGACATCATGGGCCACAACGCCATGGGTGCCACGCGCTGGATCAACATTCCCGGGGTCATCCGCTTCCAGCCTTCGGAGTTCATGAAGATCCTGATGCCGGCGACCATCGCCTGGTACCTGTCCAGGCGCACCTTGCCGCCGCAGCTCAAGCACGTGGCGGTAAGCCTGTTCCTGATCGGTTTGCCGTTCATCCTGATCGTGCGCCAGCCCGACCTCGGCACTTCGCTGCTGATTCTGGCGGGGGGCGCCTTCGTGTTGTTCATGGGTGGCCTGCGCTGGCGCTGGATCCTCAGCGTGCTTGCGGCCGCGGTGCCGGTGTCCGTCGCCATGTGGTACTTCGTGATGCACGAATACCAGAAACAGCGGGTCCTGACCTTCCTCGACCCTGAGAGCGATCCGCTGGGCACCGGCTGGAACATCATTCAATCCAAAGCCGCCATTGGTTCCGGCGGGGTGTTCGGCAAGGGCTGGCTGCTGGGTACCCAGTCGCACCTGGACTTCCTGCCGGAAAGCCACACCGACTTCATTATTGCGGTGTTGGGCGAAGAGTTTGGCCTGGTGGGCATCTGTGCGCTGCTGCTGATCTACCTGTTGCTGATTGGCCGGGGCCTGGTCATTACTGCCCAGGCCCAGACATTGTTCGGAAAATTGCTCGCCGGTGCCCTGACCATGACGTTTTTTGTTTACGTTTTCGTCAACATCGGTATGGTCAGTGGCCTGTTGCCGGTTGTGGGGGTGCCGTTGCCGTTCATTAGCTACGGAGGAACTTCGCTGGTGACACTGCTGTCAGCGTTTGGGGTTTTGATGTCGATCCATACCCATCGTAAGTGGATCGCGCAAGTTTGAATAAGGTGAAGATTTCAATGCAAGAAATGCGTGGCTGGGCGACTCGATACGCGCCGTGGGTCGGCCTGGTAGGCATCCTTGGCACAGCGCAGCAAGCGCTGGCCGGCGATTACGAAGGCACTCCGCAGGTGGCCGAGTTCGTCGGTGAAATGACCCGCGACTACGGTTTCGCCGGTGAGCAGCTGATGGGCGTGTTCCGCGAAGCCGAGCGCAAGCAGTCGATTCTGGACGCGATCTCGAAACCTGCCGAGCGGGTCAAGCAGTGGAATGAGTATCGCCCGATGTTCATCTCCGACGCGCGCATTGCCCGCGGTGTGGACTTCTGGCGCCAGCACGAAGCCGTATTGGCGCGTGCCGAACAGGAATACGGGGTACCGGCCCAGGTGATTGTGTCAATTATCGGCGTTGAGACCTTTTTCGGCCGTAATACCGGTAATTTCCGGGTGATCGATGCCTTGTCCACCCTCGGTTTCGACTATCCTCCCCGTGCCGAATTTTTCCGCAAGGAATTGCGCGAGTTTCTGCTGCTGGCCCGGGAAGAACAGGTCGATCCATTGACCCTCAAGGGCTCGTACGCCGGGGCCATGGGGCTGCCGCAGTTCATGCCGAGCAGTTTTCGCGCCTATGCAGTGGATTTCGACGGTGATGGTCACATTAATATCTGGACCAACCCGGACGACGCAATCGGCAGCGTCGCCAGTTATTTCAAGCGTCACGGCTGGGTGGCCGGAGAACCCGTGGTCAGTCGCGCCGATGCGCGTGGCGACCAGGTGGACGAGGGTTTGACCACGGGCATCGAGCCGACTAAAACCGTCGGGGAGTTGCGAGCGTTGGGGTGGTCGAGTCATGATGCGCTGCGCGATGATATGCCGGTCACGGCTTTCCGCCTGGAAGGTGACCAAGGTCCTGAATACTGGATGGGCCTGAAGAATTTTTACGCGATCACGCGTTATAACCGCAGCGTGATGTATGCCATGGCCGTACATCAACTGTCTGAACAGCTGGTCCAAGCACGGGGCGTCAAGTAATGCGGGCATTGCCTATGAATAAACCCCTGAAGCTGATGGCATTCGGTGCCTTGGCGGTGCTGGTCGCCAGTTGTTCGACCAGCCGTTCTCCTACGCAAAAACCTGCGACCACGGCTGTGCGCACCATGCCGGGCCTGGACATCAACCGCGCTCACAAAGACGGCGCGCCATGGTGGGATGTCGACGTATCGCGCATTCCGGATGCCACGCCGACCCTGCATACCGGTCCTTACAAAGCCAACCCCTACACCGTGCTGGGCAAGACCTACTTCCCGATTCAGGAATCGAAGAGCTACGTGGCATCGGGCACGGCGTCCTGGTATGGCACCAAGTTCCATGGCCAGAACACCGCCAACGGCGAAGTCTATGACTTGTACGGCATGAGTGCCGCCCACAAGACCTTGCCACTGCCAAGTTACGTTCGGGTGACCAACCTGGACAACAACAAATCAGTGGTGCTGCGAGTCAACGATCGTGGGCCGTTCTACTCCGACCGGATCATCGACCTGTCCTATGCGGCAGCCAAGAAGCTCGGTTATGCCGAAACCGGGACCGCGCGCGTCAAGGTCGAGGGTATCGACCCGCAACAATGGTGGGCCGCCAAGGGGCGTCCGGCGCCGTTGATGCTCAATGAACCGCAGATCGCCCAGAACAAGGCACCGGTCATCACGGCTTCGGCCGGTACGGTGGAGCAATGGACTCCGCCGCCACAGCAACACGCGGCGGCCGTAGTGCCCGTGCAGATCGATGCAAAAAAAAACGCTTCTGCACCAGCCTCTGGCCAGTATCTGCAGGTGGGCGCGTTCGCCAACCCGGACGCTGCAGAGCTCCTGAGATCGAAGCTGAGCGGAATGGTGAGCGCTCCGGTGTTCATCAGTTCGATAGTGCGCAATCAGCAAACCCTGCACCGGGTGCGCCTGGGGCCAATGGGCTCGCCGGGTGAAATCCAGCAGGTGCAGAACAGCGTGCGACTGGCCAATCTCGGTTCGCCGAGCCTGGTCACCGCCGAGTAATACGTAGTACTTGATTGAAGGCTCACTTGCGATTTGGGGGTGAGCCTGGTTGTTGGCTCGATGAAGAATAAAAGCCCGGCAAGGGTTATGAGTGAACAACTGAACACGCGACAGCTCGTTAGAGTGCTGTCTGATTAGTTTTGCCTTTGGGCAGTTCCCATTAGCGATTTCGAGAGACGGATGAACATCACCACCTTTGCCAAACGCCTTTGCCTGCTAGTCCCGCTGCTCATCTCGCCTGCCGCTTTCGCGGTCGAGATGATGCCGTCGCCACCTCAACTGGCGGCTAAATCCTATGTACTCATGGACGCCAGCAGCGGCAACGTGCTGGTCGAGAACAACGGTGACCAGCGTCTGCCTCCGGCCAGCCTGACCAAGCTGATGACCGCGTACATCGCGACCCTGGAAATTCGTCGTGGCCAGATCGGCGAAAACGATCCGGTGACCGTCAGCGAAAACGCCTGGCGCACCGGCGGTTCGCGGATGTTCATCAAAGTCGGCTCCCAGGTAACGGTCAGTGACCTGCTGCACGGCATCATCATCCAGTCGGGTAACGACGCCAGTGTTGCGCTCTCCGAGCACATCGCCGGCAGCGAAGACGCCTTCGCCGACATGATGAACAAAACCGTGGCCGACCTTGGCATGACCAACAGCCACTTCATGAATCCGACTGGCCTGCCGAACCCGGAGCACTACTCGTCGGCTCACGACATGGCCGTGCTGGCTCGCGCAATCATCCACGAAGACCCTGCTCACTATGCGATCTACTCGCAGAAAGAGTTCTTCTGGAACGGCATCAAGCAACCTAACCGCAACCTGCTGCTGTGGCGCGACAAGACCGTGGACGGCCTGAAAACCGGTCACACCGACGAAGCCGGCTACTGCATGGTGTCTTCGGCTGTACGTGACGGCATGCGCCTGATCGCCGTGGTCTTCGGCACCAACAGCGAAGTGGCTCGCGCCTCTGAGACCCAGAAGCTGCTGACTTACGGTTTCCGCTTCTTCGAAACCCAGACCTTCTATCAGAAAGGCGCCGAGCTGGCCCAGGCTCCAGTCTGGAAAGGCACCACCAACCAGGTCAAGGCCGGCCTGGCTCAAGACCTGACCATGACCCTGCCAAAAGGTCAGCTGAAGAAGCTCGCCGCCAGCATGACCATGAACCCGCAACTGATTGCGCCAATCGCCAAAGGCGACGTGATCGGTAAAGTCGAAGTGAAACTGGACGACAAGGTTGTGCACAGCGCAGACCTGATCGCACTGGACGCGGTCGACGAGGGTGGTATCTTCCGTCGCATGTGGGATAGCATCCGTCTATTCTTCTACGGCTTGTTCAACTGATTTAGTGTGGACCTGCATGGCCCCGTTCCAATCCGGTGCGGGGCCATGTTCGTTACCACGGCTTACGCTTACGAGGCCGTTACGCCATGACCGATACCGAAGTAAAGGCGCCAAAGATCGAATTCCCCTGCGCGGATTATCCTATCAAGGTGATCGGCGATACCGGCGTAGGTTTCAAGGACAGGATCATCGCGATCCTTGAGAAG
This sequence comes from Pseudomonas sp. HY13-MNA-CIBAN-0226, assembly GCF_040310305.1. Classification (NCBI taxonomy): domain Bacteria; kingdom Pseudomonadati; phylum Pseudomonadota; class Gammaproteobacteria; order Pseudomonadales; family Pseudomonadaceae; genus Pseudomonas; species Pseudomonas sp. HY13-MNA-CIBAN-0226. The sequence goes on along the minus strand of NZ_JBEOPS010000009.1, from coordinate 62,616 downwards.
CACGCCACTGTTGACCTCAAGACGTTCGCCGAACGCCAGAGCACCAACGGCAAGTACACGACCATCCAGCTGCACATCATCGCTACCGGTCAAGAGCAGCTGTACGACATCAACAGCGAATTGCGCGCTACCGGTTTTGTGCACATGGTGCTGTGATGTCTGGCACGCTGGGCTTTCGCGAGCTTGGCCAGATGGCTTACGAGCCGGTCTGGCATGCCATGCAACGCTTTACCAACGAACGTGGCAGCAATGCCGCGGACGAGATCTGGCTGGTCGAGCACCCACCGGTGTTCACCCAGGGCCAGGCCGGCAAGGCTGAACATCTGCTGCTGCCGGGTGATATTCCGGTGGTGCAGGTCGACCGTGGTGGCCAGGTGACTTATCACGGCCCCGGCCAGTTGGTCGCCTACCTGTTGCTCGATGTACGCAAACTCGGTTTTGGTGTGCGTGACCTGGTCACCCGCATGGAGCATTGCCTGATCGAGCTGCTGGCGAGCTACGGCGTTATCGCTGCAGCCAAGCCGGATGCACCGGGTGTGTATGTAAACGGGGCAAAAATTGCCTCCCTGGGTTTGCGCATTCGCCACGGCTGTTCTTTTCATGGCCTGGCCCTGAACGTGGACATGAACCTGGAACCGTTTCGACGGATTAATCCCTGCGGCTACGCCGGGCTGGCGATGACCCAGCTGAGCGATCACGCAGGATCGATTGAATTTGCCGAGGTAAGTGCCCGGCTGCGCGCGCAGCTCGTCAAACACCTCGACTATGCTGAGCAGACGACCCTAACGGGCGGAATCGACTGATATGACTACTGATGCAGTGCAAACCATGATCCCGACGCTGGATGTTACCGAGCGTCCGGCCCCGCGTGCCAAGGTTGAAGCCGGCGTCAAGCTGCGCGGCGCCGAGAAGGTTGCACGCATCCCGGTAAAGATCATTCCGACCACCGAACTGCCAAAAAAGCCGGACTGGATCCGTGTGCGCATCCCGGTTTCCCCAGAAGTCGACCGCATCAAGGCGCTGCTGCGCAAACACAAGCTGCACAGCGTGTGCGAAGAGGCGTCCTGCCCGAACCTGGGCGAGTGCTTCTCCGGCGGCACGGCGACCTTCATGATCATGGGGGACATCTGCACCCGTCGTTGCCCGTTCTGCGACGTGGGCCATGGTCGTCCGAAGCCACTGGACGTCAATGAGCCGCAAAGCCTGGCCATCGCCATCGCTGATCTGAAACTCAAATACGTGGTGATCACCTCGGTTGACCGCGATGACCTGCGTGACGGCGGTGCCCAGCACTTCGCCGACTGCATCCGCGAAATTCGCAAGCTGTCGCCAAATGTGCAGCTCGAAACCCTGGTCCCGGATTACCGTGGACGCATGGACGTGGCGCTGGAAATCACTGTGGCTGAGCCGCCTGATGTGTTCAACCACAACCTGGAAACCGTGCCGCGCCTGTACAAGGCTGCGCGTCCGGGCTCGGACTACCAGTGGTCGCTGACCCTGCTGCAACGCTTCAAGCAGATGATGCCGCACATTCCGACCAAGTCCGGCCTGATGCTGGGGCTGGGTGAAACCGATGAAGAAGTCATCGAAGTGATGAAGCGCATGCGCGAACATGACATCGACATGCTGACCCTGGGCCAGTACCTGCAACCGTCGCGCAGCCACTTGCCAGTCCAGCGCTTCGTGCACCCGGACACCTTCGCCTGGTTCGCCGAGGAAGGTTACAAGATGGGCTTCAAGAACGTCGCATCCGGCCCGCTGGTTCGCTCTTCGTATCACGCTGACGAGCAGGCCAAGCTGGTCAAGGCCGAGCTGATGTCGTCCTGATCAACTGCTGGTAAAACAGCCCGCAAGGCCTGTCCGGCTTGCGGGCTGTTTTTTGCCTGGCCTAAGGCACACCGCGATTTTTTCCTGCAGTTGGAGGGCGCTGTCCCTCTTCTGTTTGTGCCCGTTCCTGACTACTGTGGTGCAAGACGCCTTCACACCGGGAGATTCATGGATGACCGTTAAACCAACCCACGTTCTCAGCCCGCACGCTCCTGTCCCGGCGCTGCCTGCCGAGGGCCTGATCGGCGTCATCGCTCCCGCCGGCCCTGCGCCTCTGGACACCGACAAAGCCACCGCCTGGATGCGTGCTCGCGGGTATGCGCTGCGGATTTTTCCCGGGGTCTACGAGAAGGAGGGTTACCTTGCCGGCAGCGACGAAAGGCGGCTGGCGGATTTGCACGCCGCGTTTGCCGATCCGCAAGTCGATGCGATCATTTGCTTGCGTGGCGGTTACGGCACCCCGCGCTTGCTCGATCGCATTGATTTCGACCTGTTGCGCAACAATGCCAAGCCATTCATTGGCTACAGCGACATCACCGCGCTGCACCTGGCGATCAGTCGATACGCGGGGTTCGTGACCTTTCACGGGCCGCTGCTCAATGCCGACCTGCTGGGTGACCGGAAGCGGCCGACCGAGTCCTCGTTTTTCAACATGCTTAGAGGGCAGGTGAAGGCGGGGAGTGTACTGACTCACCCGGTGGCCTACCCCTTGATCACGATCGAGCCAGGCATTGCCCACGGGCGCTTGCTCGGCGGCAACTTGTCGATGATCGCGGCCGTCATGGGCACGCCCTACGCGATCGATGCCGAGGGCGTCATCCTGTTTATCGAGGACATCAACGAGCCGCTGTACCGTATTGACCGGCTGCTGACGCACCTGCGCCTGGCGGGCACGCTGGCCCAGCTGCGCGGGGTATTGGTTGGCGATGTGGCGGGGGTGGAGACGGCTGCGCTTGAGCGGTTGCTCAAGCAGACTTTCGAGCCTTTACGCATTCCGGTACTGGCCGGTTGGCGCAGCGGGCATTGTGATCCGAACCTGACGCTGCCGATGGGGGCGTTGGTGAAGCTCGATGCGGGGGGCAAGGCGTTGGTGTTGGAGCAGGATGTTGTAATCAAGTCTTAGATCATCACGGACTGATAGTCAGTCATCGCGGGCAAGCCCGCTCCCACAAGTACCAGGTTGAATGCGAATGTTGCGTACGCCCTGGATCCTGTGGGAGCGGGCTTGCCCGCGAAGCTTTTAGCGGTTACGCAGGCCTTCCAGCAACTTGTGCGTCGGATACCCATCCGCCGGCCAGCCAAACGACTGTTGGGCACTGCGTATCGCCTTGCGCGTATTGGCGCCTATGATCCCGTCGGCGGTGCCCGCGTCGTAGTTCTGTGCACTCAGCAGGCTTTGCAATTCAATGCGCTCGGTACGACTCAGCGGCATGTCATCTTTGGGCCAGGTACCACTGATCAGGCCACCACCGCTGAACCGTTCCGACAGCAGGCTGACGGCCAGGGCGTAGGACGACGAGTTGTTGTACTTGAGAATCGCGCGGAAGTTATCCAGCACCAGGAAGGCCGGGCCACGGTAACCTGCCGGCAGCAGCAGGGCGGCAGACAGGTGCTCTGAGCCTGCTGGAACCTGGGCACCACCGGGCAGGGTTACGCCCAGCTGCCGCCATTCGGCGACACTCTTGCGCAGCGTGCCGTCTGCCAGGACGTAGTTGAAACCGGTCGGCAGCTGAACTTCAAAGCCCCAGGGCTGGCCTTTCTGCCATCCCGAGCTTTGCAGGTAGTGCGCGGTGGAGGCCAGCGCGTCGGCGGAGCTGCCCCAGATGTCACGGCGCCCGTCGCCATCGAAGTCCACGGCGTGGGTGTTGTAGGTCGTCGGGATGAACTGGGTCTGGCCCATGGCCCCGGCCCAGGAACCAAGCATTTTCTCGGGTTCGATATCACCCTGTTGCAGGATTTGCAGCGCGGCGATCAACTGCGCCTGGGCGAAGCCCGGACGGCGGCCTTCGTAGGCCAGGGTTGCCAGGGAGTTGATGACCGATTTACTGCCCTGGAACTGCCCGAAGTTGCTCTCCATGCCCCAGACCGACACCAGTACCTGCCGGTCAACGCCATAGCGCTGCTCGATGCTTTGCAGGATGTCGGCGTACTGGCTGACCAGCGCCTGGCCCTTGCGCACCCGCAGGGGCGAAAGCGCGCCATCGAGGTATTCCCACACCGGGCGGGAAAACTCCGGCTGGCTGCGGTCGGCGCGAATGACACTGGGGTCCAGGCTGACATTGGCGAACGTGCGATCGAACAGATCGGCACGGATCCCGGCGGCGAGTGCTTCCTTGCGGAAACCGGCCTGCCAGTCGGCAAACGTCTGCGTGGGCTGGAGGTCAAGATTTTCACCGGTCGGGACAACCGGCGGAATGACCGCAGGGGCTGTTGCGACAGGGAGGGTCTGGAGCGGTTGAGCGTCGGCGGCGGTGGGTTTTTCCGCGCAAGCGACAAGCATAACGAGGCTGGAGGCAGCTAGCAGTTGGCGCAGGGGCCAACGACGGGAAAGACTAAGGGGCATGCACAGGTCCAGGGAAAAACGAGTCAGGTGCAGACCTTAACATGTTGAGCGGTTGCTTGCCTTTCAGGACGCCCGAAAGTAACAACCCGTAGGAGCTGCCGAAGGCTGCGATCTTTTGATCTTATTCCGCAGGCAACGACAATCTCTGCCCAGCCATCAACAACGATAACCGACTCAAACTCATCCATGGCGAGCCCGCTGCCTGACCTTTGATCTGCGCATCAATACGCTGCGCTTCGAGCAACAACTGCGCCCAGCGTTGCGCCGAGTAGCGTTGCAGGGCCTTGCTCATGAGCGGTTTGCGCTTGTCCCAGACCGGTGGTCGGGCTGAGCTGAATGCCTTGTCCAGTGGTACGCCCTGGCTGTATTGCAGCGACAGGTTGGCGAGCAAACGCAGCTCCCGCGCCAGGGCCCAGAGAATGACCGGTGGCTCGACGCCTTCACCGCGCAGGCCTTCAAGCATTCGCAGTGCGTGGGCCGCTTCGCCGTTGAGAATCGCATCGGTCAGGCCAAAAACGTCGAAACGCGCGCTGTCGGCCACCGCCGCTTGCACGGTTTCCACCGTGATCTGCCCACCCTCGGCCATCAGCTTGAGCTTTTCGATTTCCTGGGCGGCAGCCAGCAGGTTGCCTTCGACCCTTGCGGCAATCAGTTCGACCGCGTCCTGGCTGGCGGAGAGCCCGGCCTGCGACAGACGCTGGCGGATCCAGCTGGGCAGCTGGTTGGCATCCACCGGCCAGATCTGCACGAACTGGGTGTGCTGGCCTTCGACCAACGCCTTGCCCCACTTGGTTTTCTGTGCGCTGCCGTCCAGCTTGGGCAGGCTGATCAGCAGTACTGTGTCTTCGGCAGGTCGCGAGCAATATTCGATGAAAGCGGCAGCGCCCTTGTCGCCGGGTTTACCCGACGGCAGGCGCAGTTCAAGCAAGCGTTTTTCAGCGAACAACGACATGCTGGCACCTGCTTGCAGCAAGGTGCCCCAGTCGAAACTGGCGTCGGCGGCGAATACCTGGCGCTCATCAAACCCCTGTTGGCGAGCCGCAGCGCGGATGGCGTCGGCGGCTTCCTGGCACAGCAGCGGGTCGTCGCCGCTGATGATGTAGACCGGCGCGAGGTTGCCTTGCAGGTGTTTGGCGAGTTGGGCGGGGGCGAGTTTCATGGGAAAGGGGGAGCGGGGCGCCTGGGCGCCCCGCAGGTCTTACTGCTGCGGCAGTTCAACGGGCGATTGACGTGGCGTCTCCGCCTCGGCTTTCTGCGCCGCTTCCATGGCGGCGGCCTCAGCCTGGGCCTTGGCGTCAGCAGTCTGCTGCATCTTATCCAATTGGGCCGGGGTGAGTTGTTGCAGGCGCAACATCATGCGCTGGACCAGATCGCGACGGATTTCCTTGCGCGCATCATCGGCTTCCAGCTCGGAGCCCACCAGGTTGTTGCCGTCGTGGATGAACACCTTCTGCACTTCGATCTTGTCGCTCAGCAGCTCGCGATCACGCTGGCCACGGATATCGTACTCAAGCACGGTCGTCAGCTGGTACTCGCCAGTACGGCCGGCACCTGCATAGCTGAGAGTGCGCTGGCTCTCCTGCTCGTTGGTCAGGATCAGCTTGTACGGCGCGCCGGCGATAACCTTGACGCCGCTGCTTTCGAGCACCTGGCGCATCTGGGTCACGGTAGGGCCGTAGGCATTACGTGCGCTCAGGTCGAGTTCCTTGATCGCCAGCTCAGTCGTACCAGTACCACGCAGCTGGAAACCGCAGGCGCTCAACAGGACCGCAAGGCCCATCACCAGCAAATTGCGTTTGATCATCTTGTTGTTCCCCTTGAAACCAGGTGGGCCGACTGTGCGGCCCGAAAGGTTTTACTCGGCGCCAGGCTCACCTGGCGCCTGGTCCAATTAGCTGGCGACGATATTGACCAGTTTCCCGGGCACTACGATCACTTTACGAATAGTCAGGCCGTCAACGAAGCGCAGCACGTTCTCGTTGGTGCGGGCAGCGGCTTCGACTTCTTCGCGAGTCGCGCTGGCCGGCATTTCGATCTGCCCACGCAATTTGCCGTTGACCTGGATAACCAGCGTCAGGGTGTCCTGCACCAGCGCGGTTTCGTCCAGCACCGGCCAGCCGGCGTCGATCACCGCATCCGGGTGACCGAGCTGATTCCACAGCTCGTGGCAGATGTGCGGAGTGATTGGAGCCAGCAGCAGGGTCACGGCTTCCAGGCCTTCCTGCACCAGGGCGCGATCCTGCTCGGTCACTTGCGGGGCTTTTTCCAACACGTTCATCAGTGTCATCACCTGGGCGATGGCGGTGTTGAATTTGTGGTTCTGGCCGACGTCGTGGCTGGCCTGCTTGATAGCCAGGTGGATCGAGCGGCGAATGGCCTTCTGCTCGTCGTTCAGGCCGGCGACGTCCAGTTTGCCCGGCAAGCCTTGAATGACATGGCCTTGAGCCAGGCGCCAGACGCGCTTGAGGAAGCGATGCGAGCCTTCCACGCCAGAGTCGGACCATTCCGCGCTCATGTCGGGTGGCGAGGCGAACATCATGAACAGGCGGCAGGTGTCTGCGCCGAACTGGTCGATCATCGACTGTGGGTCGACGCCGTTGTTCTTCGACTTGGCCATCTTCTCGGTGCCACCGATTTCCACCGGCAGGCCATCGGCGATCAGCTTGGCGCTGATAACCTTGGCCTTGCTGTCGCGCTCGAGTTCGACGTCCGCCGGGTTGAACCAGGTGTAGGCACCATTGGCTTCGCGACGATAGTAAGTCTCGGCGATCACCATGCCCTGGGTCAGCAGGTTCTTGAACGGTTCGTTGGAGCTCACCAGGCCTTCATCACGCATCAACTTGTGGAAGAAGCGCGCGTACAGCAGGTGAAGGATGGCGTGCTCGATGCCGCCGATGTACTGATCCACCGGCAACCAGTGGTCAGCGGCGGATTTCTCCACCAGGCCGCCTTCATAGTGCGGCGAGGCGTAGCGGGCGTAGTACCACGAGGACTCGACGAAGGTGTCCATGGTGTCGGTTTCGCGCTTGGCCGGCTGGCCGCATTTCGGGCAGTTGCACTCGTAGAACTCGGGCATGCGCGCCAGAGGTGAACCTGCACCATCCGGGACCACGTCTTCGGGCAATACGACAGGCAGTTGATCTTCCGGAACCGGCACGTCACCACAAGACTGGCAGTGGATGATCGGGATCGGGCAGCCCCAGTAGCGCTGACGGCTGATGCCCCAGTCGCGCAGGCGGAACTGGGTGCGCGAGGCACCGAGGTTTTTCTTGATCAGCGCGACTTCGATGGCGTCAAACGCGCCCGGGAAGTCCAGGCCGTCGAACTCGCCGGAGTTGATCAGCATGCCGTGCTCGCCGTAGGCGTCCTGCCATGGCGCCGGGTTGGTGTCGCCGGAACTGGTGCGCACCACGGACTTGATAGGCAGGTTGTACTTGGTCGCGAACTCGAAATCACGTTCGTCGTGGGCCGGAACAGCCATGACCGCACCGTCGCCGTAGTGCATCAGCACGTAGTTGGCGACCCATACCGGGAGTTTCTCACCGGTCAGCGGGTGCTCGACGAACAACGAGGTCGGCAGGCCTTTTTTCTCCTGGGTGGCGACGTCGGCTTCGGCCACGCTGCCGCCTTTGCATTCGGCGATGAACGCCTGCAGTTCAGGGTTGTTCTGTGCCGCCAGGGTCGCCAGCGGGTGTTCGGCGGCCACGGCCACGTAGGTGGCGCCCATCAGGGTGTCCGGACGGGTGGTGAAGACTTTCAACGCGCCGGTTTCGCCGATGGAGTCGACGTTGTAAGGGAACTGCACTTCCATGCCGCGGGATTTGCCGATCCAGTTGCGCTGCATGGTCTTGACCTGTTCAGGCCAGCCAGTCAGCTCGTCGAGGCTCTCGAGCAGTTCATCCGCGTAGGCGGTGATCTTGAAGTAATACATCGGGATTTCGCGTTTTTCGATCAGCGCGCCGGAACGCCAGCCGCGACCGTCGATCACCTGTTCGTTGGCCAGGACGGTCTGGTCGACCGGGTCCCAGTTCACGGTGCCGCTTTTCTTGTAGATCACGCCTTTTTCGAACAGGCGGGTGAACAGCCATTGTTCCCAGCGGTAGTAATCGGGCTTGCAGGTAGTCACTTCACGCGACCAGTCCACCGCCAGGCCCAGGCTGCGCAGCTGGTTCTTCATGTAGGCGATGTTTTCGTAGGTCCACTTGGCGGGAGCCACGTTGTTCTTCATCGCGGCGTTTTCCGCCGGCATGCCGAAGGCGTCCCAACCCATGGGTTGCAGGACGTTCTTGCCTTGCATGCGCTGGTAGCGGGAGATCACGTCGCCGATGGTGTAGTTGCGCACGTGCCCCATGTGTAGCTTGCCGCTAGGGTAAGGGAACATCGACAGGCAGTAGAAAGTCTCCTTGCCTGGCTGTTCACTGACTTCAAAGGACTTTTGCTCGTCCCAGAATGACTGGGCGGCGGCTTCGATTTCACGGGGCTGATATTGTTCGTGCATGGCTACTTTTGAACTGAATAGGGGTGGCCTAATCCTCTTCGTTGCAATGCTGGACGGTGAACGCGCCAATTCGACGTTTCGCTGTCCAGGCGAGCTGGAAGTGGAGTTACAGGAAGCGCCGTAGCATACATGACCGCGCTCTGCCGAGGGAAACCCTGATTGCACGCAGGCGCCGCCCGATTTGCCCGGCGAGGGCCGTTGGTCGCGGCGCTTAGCCGGTTTGGTGATGGAAGCTAAGCTCTAAATGGGGAGCAAGACTTATCTTCAATGAGGTGAGGGATGGTTGAGTCACAGCAAAAAGTCACGAAACCGCAGCTGTATGAACGACTGATCGATCGTCTGGGGATCGCCCTGGACGCTGCTAAAACCGCTGACCGGCTGCGCGATGAGCGCCCCCTCGAGTTGGAACTGCGTGGCCTGAGCCCCGCAGAATTTGCCTTGGTAAAAGCGTATCTGGACCGCAGTGAACGTGAAACACACGGATGCCTGTCAGAAGCAGTGAAGCAGCTTGACGCACCGCGCTCGGCCAAAATCATCTGGCTCAAGGACAAGGTACCTGGCAGGGACGCGGTAAAGGTCCGGTCGCTGCAATTCAAATAAATAAGGCTCCGGCCGTATTTCAGGCAATGAAGCAGTCTAGTCCTTTCGATTTAGTTGTCGCATTGCGTCAACCCTCTTAGGCTTCGGGCATCTCTGGAGATGCTCGATGCCTTTTCGTTATTTCGTGAAACAACTTCTCTTGCCGCCCGGCATCCTGTTGCTTTTGCTGGCCCTTGGCTGGTGGCTGCGCCGCACCCGGCCACGACTGGCTGGCCTGTGCTTTGCGTTGGGCCTGGGGGGCTTCTGGCTGATGAGCCTGCCGATTGTCGTGCAATGGAGTGCCAATGCCCTGGAACGCGTGCCGCCGCTGGCACGTGAAGAGTGGGCGACACTTGGCCAGCGTGCCGATGCCATCGTGGTTCTGGGTTCAGGGCGCGAGCGTGGTGACCCGGCATGGGGCGCCGATCAGCCGACAGGTATCGGGCTGGAGCGGCAACGTTATGCCGCGCGCCTGGCCAAGGCGTCGGGGTTGCCGGTGCTGACCAGTGGCGGCTTGCATTACGGCACCCCACCTTCCGAAGCCAGGTTGATGGCGGATTCGATGCTGGACGATTTCGGGGTGACCGTACGCTGGCAGGAAGGACTCAGCCGCACGACCTGGGAGAACGCGCAGATGAGCGCCAGCATGTTGCTGCCCCAGGGGATCAAGCGCGTGGTGCTGGTAACCCAGGCGGCCCACATGCCGCGGGCGGTCTGGAGTTTCCAGAAAGCCGGATTCGAGGTGGTGCCTGCGCCGGTGGGGTTTCTCGGTGGGGATAACGCGCGACCGCTGGGCGGCTGGATGCCGGAGTTCAAGTCGATCTGGCAGAGCGGGCAGTTGATGAACGAGGCGGTAGGACAGGTGGGGTATTCGTTGTTTTACCGTTGAAGATCAAAAGATCGCAGCGGCGTGTCACCCGGTAGGAGCTGTCGAGTGAAACGAGGCTGCGATCTTTTAAGGCATCACAATTAAATTAAACGGTCTTGGCCATCCGGTTCGCCACCAGGGCCCAGCCAAACAACAACACACACACCACGATCAACGGCCACGAACGCCATTGCAGGTACGGCGTCAGGTTATGCATCGGCACCACTTCGCCATACAGGATGCCGCGCTCGAACTGCGGAATCTGTGCGGTGATCTGGCCGAATGGGTTGATCAGCCCGGTGACGCCATTGTTGGTCGCGCGAATCATCCAGCGACCGGCCTCCAGTGCGCGCATCTGCGCCATCTGCAAGTGTTGCAGCGGGCCGATGGACGTACCAAACCAGGTGTCGTTGCTGATCGTCAGCAGCAGGTCGCTGCGCGCCGACAGGTCGGCGGCGAAGTCTGGATACACCACTTCGTAGCAAATGAACGGCGCAATCTGATAACCCTTGGCTTGCAGCAGTGGCTGATCGGCCGGGCCGCGTGCGAAGTCGGACATCGGCAGGTCGAAGAACGCGATCAACCCGCGCAGGATGTCCTGCAGCGGCACGTATTCACCGAACGGGACGAGTTTCTGCTTGAGGTAGGTCCCGTCGCCTTCACCGACCACGGTAATGCCGTTGTAAAAGCGTTTCTGGTGGTGAACTTCCTGACGGATCGGCACGCCGGTAATCAGCGCAGAATCACGCTCGGCCGCGAACTTGCCCATCATGTTCAGGTAGCCTTCGGCGGATTCCTTGAGTACCGGAACCGCGGTTTCCGGCCAGATCAGCAGGTCGACCCGCTTGGAGCTGAGGCTCATGTCGCGATACAGGGCAAGCTGAGCGTTCAGCTGCGCCGGGTCCCACTTCATGCTCTGTTCGACGTTACCCTGGATCGCGGCAACACTCAGCGGCGCCCCCGAGGGGCTGGTCCAGGCGTGTTCCTTCAGCGCAATGCCTGCCACCCACGGGCCGGCCAGCAGTAATACGCCCACCGCCATGAAACCTTTGTGTCCAGTGCGGACCAGGCGCAGGCCGTTACAGATAAGCGCCGCCGTGAGGGCCAGGGCAAAGGAGATCAGCCACATCCCGCCCACAGGCGCGAGCCCGGCCAGAGGCCCGTCGAGCTGGCTGTAACCGGAGTAGAGCCACGGGAAACCGGTGAGGAACCAGCCCCGGAAGGCTTCCTGGGCGACCCACAACGCGGCGAATGCCAGGGCGTCAGCCAGCGGCGCCTCATTACGGCGCAGCCAGCGCGCCCAGATCCACGCGGGCAGCGCGAAGAACCAGGCGATCGCCGCCGTGAAGATCAGCATCAGGAACCCGGCCAGCAGCACCGAGGCGCCACCGAAGTGGTGGATGCTGTAATAGATCCAGCTGGTACCGGCACCGAACAGGCCAAAACCGAAGCACCAGCCACGGCCCAAGGCCTGGCGTGGAGTCAGTTGGCGTAAGCCGGCGTAGAAAAAGCCGACCGCCAGCAATGCCAGCGGCCAGATATCGAACGGCGCCAGGGCCAGGGTGGTGAGTGCACCGGCCGCCACGGCCAGCAGGTTACCGGGCCAGCCGGGGGCGGTCAGACGGCGCATTTCAATCCTTAGCGAGCAATGGGTGTCAGGCGCAGCAAGTGAATTCGACGGCTGTCGGCGTTCAGGATGCGGAAGCGGTAAGGGCCGATTTCAGTGATTTCGTTGCGTTTTGGCAAGTGCCCGAACGCGCTCATCACCAGGCCGCCGACGGTGTCGAACTCGTCATCGGAGAACTCGCTGTCGAAGAACTCGTTGAAGTTCTCGATCGGCGTCAGGGCCTTGATCAGGAAGTCACCGCTGGGCAGTGGCTTGATGTAGCTGTCTTCTTCGACGTCGTGCTCGTCTTCGATGTCGCCAACGATCTGTTCCAGCACGTCTTCGATGGTCACCAGGCCCGCGACACCGCCGTATTCGTCGATCACGATGGCCATGTGATTGTGGTTGGCGCGGAATTCGCGCAGCAGCACATTAAGGCGCTTGGACTCCGGCACGAAAGTGGCCGGGCGCAGCAGATCCTTGATGTTGAAGCTGTCGCCGTTCTCCTTGAGGATCAACGGGAGCAGGTCCTTGGCCAGCAACACGCCCATCACGTCATCGTGGCTTTCGCCGATCACCGGGTAGCGGGAGTGGGCCGAATCGACCACGGCAGGCAGGAACTCGCGGGGTGTCTGGGTCGCCTTGATGCTGATCATCTGCGAGCGCGGGACCATGATGTCCCGTACCTGCAGGTCAGCGACCTGGATGGCGCCTTCGACAATGGCCAGCGCTTCGCTGTCCAGCAACTTGTTCTGGTGGGCATCACGCAAAAGCTCGAGGAGCTCCTGGCGGTTTTTCGGCTCGTGGGCAAAAGCCTGGGTGAGCTTACCCAGCCATGACTTCTGCCCGTTGCTCGATCGATCTTCGCTCATAGCGATTACTCTGAATCCTTTGTTGTAACGATAGGGGATGTTTGTGTTTCGTCGTCCGCGTACGGGTCCGGATGACCCAACTCGGCAAGCAACGTTCGTTCCAGCGCTTCCATTTCTTCGGCTTCGTCGTCATCTATATGGTCGTAACCCAACAGATGCAAGCAGCCATGAATCACCAGATGCGCCCAGTGGGCCTTTAGTTCCTTGCCTTGTTCAGCGGCCTCGCGCTCGACCACCGCCACGCAGATCACCAGATCGCCCAGCAGCGGTATATCGAGGAACTCGTCAGGCACGTCAGCCGGAAACGACAGCACGTTGGTGGCATAGTCTTTCTGCCGCCAGGTGTGGTTCAGCTCGCGCGCCTCTTCCTGGTCAACCAGGCGAATGGTCATTTCGGAATCGGCAGTGCGTTGGCGCAGGGCCAGCTCGCACCATTGGCGGAACTCGGCTTCGCTGGGAACAGGCGCCTTGGTAGCCAGCTGCAGATCAAGCTCAAGCATCGCGGCGGCTGTCCTTCGGTGCTTCGTCGGCCACACGGTTTTCAAAGCGCTCGTAGGCTTCGACGATGCGTTGCACCAGCGGATGGCGCACGACGTCCTTGGGCATGAAATGGGTAAAACTGATGCCTGGCACGTCCTTGAGCACCTCGATCACGTGGTGCAGCCCGGATTTGGTGCCCTTTGGCAGGTCGACCTGGGTGATGTCACCGGTGATGACTGCCGTGGAGCCGAAGCCGATCCGGGTCAGGAACATCTTCATCTGCTCGACGGTGGTGTTCTGGCTTTCGTCGAGGATGATGAAGCTGTTATTGAGCGTGCGGCCACGCATGTAGGCCAGCGGTGCGACTTCGATTACCTGGCGTTCGATCAGCTTGGCCACGTATTCGAAGCCGAGCATTTCGTACAGCGCGTCGTACAGCGGGCGCAGGTAAGGGTCGATCTTCTGCGACAGGTCGCCGGGCAGGAAACCGAGCTTTTCGCCCGCTTCAACCGCCGGACGAACCAGCAGGATGCGGCGGATTTGCTCCCGTTCCAGCGCATCTACTGCGCAAGCAACGGCCAGGTAAGTCTTGCCGGTACCGGCGGGGCCGATGCCGAAGTTGATGTCGTTGCCGAGGATTTCCTTCACGTAGCGCAACTGATTCAAGCCGCGAGGGCGAATCATGCCTTTTTTGGTGCGCAGGGCGACGGACGGTTCGGACGGGGACACGTTATCCAGCTCTGTGACGGCCGATTCCTGCAGGAACAGGTGGACCATGTCTGGCGACAGCTCGGTACCCTTGGTTTCCCGGTACAGGCGGCGCAGCAGGTTTTCCGCGGAGGTGGTGTGTTTAGGGTCGCCGATCAGCTCGAACTGGTTCCCGCGGTTGCGGATCTCGATTGTCAGGCGCTGTTCGATCAAGCGCAGGTGCTCGTCGAATTGCCCGCACAGATTGGCGAAGCGGCGAGCCTCAAAGGGCTCGAGGATAAAGCGATGTGGTTCGATAGGTGCGTTCAAGGTCGTATTTAGCCGCCCTGGGGCAATTAGGATGAAATCAAGGATAACGCCAGTGGGCTGGGTGCGAAAGCTCTTAAATGGATGAGCTCATTCTTATGATCAACTCGGTCCACTGTGGGAGCTGGCTTGCCAGCGATGAGGCCATCAAGTCCAGCGAAGATGTTGCCAGTTACGCCGCTATCGCTGGCAAGCCAGCTCCCACAAAGTCTTCAATGCCTCGGATATTTGCTACTGGATCAACGAGCCCCGCAGTGAGTGCGGCTGGGCGGCATCGATGTGCACGTCGGCAAACTGGCCAATCAGGGTTGGATTGTCGCAACGGAAGTTGACGATACGATTATTCTCGGTGCGGCCTTGCAGTTCGCCAGGGTCCTTTTTCGAATAATCGGTGACCAGGATCCGCTGGATCGAACCGACCATTTGTCGGCTGATTTCGAAACCTTGCTGGTTCAGGCGATGTTGCAAAGCGTTCAGGCGCTCTTTTTTCAACGCTTCCGGCGTCTCGTCCGCCAGGTCGGCTGCCGGGGTGCCCGGGCGCTGGCTATAGACGAACGAGTAGGAGAAGTCGAAACCGACGTCCTCGATCAGCTTCATGGTCTGCTCGAAATCTTTTTCGGTTTCGCCCGGGAAACCGACGATAAAGTCCGAACTGATGCAAATTCCCGGAACGGCTGCACGCAATTTGCGCAGCTTGGATTTGTACTCCAGCGCCGTGTGGTTGCGCTTCATCGCCGAAAGAATCCGATCGGAACCTGACTGAACCGGCAAATGCAGGTGTTTGACCAGTTGCGGTACTTCGGCGTGGGCCTGGATCAGGCTGTCGGAGAACTCCAGCGGGTGTGAAGTGGTGTAGCGGATGCGGTCGATGCCATCGACAGCCGCAACTACGCGGATCAGCTCGGCCAGGTCGGCCAGGCGTCCGTCGTGAGTGGCGCCACGATAGCCGTTGACGTTCTGGCCCAGCAGGGTCACCTCACGCACGCCATTTTCGGCCAGGTGGATGATCTCGGCGATCACGTCGTCGAACGGGCGGCTGACTTCTTCGCCGCGGGTGTAAGGCACCACGCAGAAAGTGCAGTACTTGCTGCACCCTTCCATGACCGACACGTAGGCGCTTGGGCCGTCGATGCGCGGCTCGGGCAGGTGGTCGAATTTTTCGATTTCCGGAAAGGAGACGTCGACTTGCGGCAACTTGGTGGCACGCGCGGCGTCGATCATTTCTGGCAGGCGGTGCAATGTCTGTGGTCCGAACACTACGTCGACATAGGGCGCGCGGTCGCGAATGGCCGCACCTTCCTGGCTCGCCACGCAACCGCCCACGGCGATCACCATGTCCGGGTTGGCCAGTTTCAATTCGCGCCAGCGGCCGAGCTGGGAGTACACCCGGTCCTGGGCACGTTCGCGGATCGAGCAGGTATTGAGCAGGATCACGTCGGCATCTTCAGCGCGAGCAGTGACTTCCAGGGCCTGGTGTTCACCCAGTAAGTCGACCATGCGCGAGCTGTCGTACTCGTTCATCTGGCAACCGTGGGTTTCGATGTAAAGCTTCTTGGCCATGGACAGAGTCATCACGTGATTCAAAGAACCGCGCATTATAGGGAACATGGTCCCATGTTCCTACCGCTGTGCGTCCGGCGGCTATGCTATAGTTCGCGCCCTCATTTTTATCCCCCGATGTGTTGCTCGCCCACCATGACCAAACGTGAAGCTCCAATCTACAAGGTGATTTTCCTCAACCAGGGCCAGGTGTACGAAATGTATGCCAAACAGATCTACCAAAGTGATCTGTGGGGTTTCCTGGAAGTGGAAGAATTCGTCTTTGGCGAGCGCACGCAAGTGGTCGTCGATCCGAGCGAAGAGAAGCTCAAGGCTCAGTTCGAGGGTGTGGTACGCAGTTTTGTGCCGATGCATTCGATTGTGCGCATCGATGAAGTCGAGCGCCTGGGTACGCCAAAAATCAGCGAAGCCCGTGGCGCGGTCGGCAATGTGATGCCGTTTCCGATGCCGATGCCGGACAAGTAAGCCTTCGAGACCGCGTCGACCTTATCGCTGGCAAGCCAGCTCCCACAGTAGATCTGCGGCGTTCACATTATTTGTGAACGACAGCGCTCCTGTGGGAGCTGGCTTGCCAGCGATGGGGTCGTCAGATAGAAGCAAAAATCAGGGAAGTGGCGAAAACGGCGTTCGCCCATCCGCGCTTTGCAATTCCATCAAGTACTTGCGGAAAATCTGCCCGAGCACCTGAGTGGCCACCTCAAGCTCTTCACGCGGCATCTTCTCGGCCACCTCGTCGGCAGTGTCCAGCGCATCCTCCGCGCCATTGACCGCCGCCATCTTCAGCACGATATACGCCTGGACATTGTTGGCCGGCACACCTTCGCCGTGGAAGAACATGGTGCCGAGCTTGAATTGCGCCTGGGCGTGGCCTTGCAGTGAGGCTTTTTCGAAGTAGCTCAGGGCTTGATTGAGGTCGCGCGGCGCATTTTTGCCGTCGTAGTAGAACTCACCCAACTCGTATTGCGCCTGTGCATCCCCTTCATCCGAGGCTTTCTGGCAGGCAGCAAGCGCCTGGGCCAAGTCCTGCGGCTGAGTATTGAGGGTGCAGCGACCCATCGCTGGGATTAACAACGAGTTGCCGCCTGCTTGTACAAGCAAGGGCTGAAGGAGCAACAGGCAGCCCAGTGCAAGGGCGCGGCCGGTGCGGTTCATGGGAATCGACTTACCTCTGAAGGGCGCGCGGACCCATCGAGGGGATCCAATAAGCGCGCATTATGAAATAAGCAGGGCCATCCTTACAAAGTCTTTACTCGTTTTTCTGCTGCGAGGGAAATATATAACCCACTTTGCGGGAAAAACCTGGCAGATGAGCAGGAAAAGGGGCGCGGATGCAGGGAATACTGACGCTGGCAATCGCCAACGTCAGCGGCACGGCATTACTTCAAGGCAGCGAATGCACGTTCAGCGGCATCCAGCGTCAGTTTCAACTCGGCTTCGCCATGGGCGATGGAGGTGAAACCGGCTTCGAATGCGCTTGGCGCCAGGTACACGCCGCCTTCGAGCATCAGGTGGAAGAAACGCCCGAACAGTTTGGCATCGCTGGCCATTACGTCGTCGAAGGTCACGATGTCATCGGCACCACTGAAGTACAGGCCGAACATGCCGCCGGCCTGGGTGGTCACGAACGGGATACCGGCTGCATCGGCGCGTTGTTGCAGGCCATCGAGCAGGCGACTGGTGTAGTCGGTCAACTCGGCATGGAAGCCAGGACGGCTGATCAGGCGCAAGGTGGTCAGGCCCGCCGCCATTGCCAGCGGGTTACCCGACAGCGTACCGGCCTGGTAAACAGGCCCCAGTGGTGCAATGTGCGACATGATTTCACGCTTGCCGCCGAAGCAGCCAACCGGCATGCCACCACCAATGATCTTGCCGAAGGTGGTCAGGTCCGGGTTCACGCCGTAATGCGCTTGTGCACCGCCCAGTGCCACGCGGAAACCGGTCATCACTTCGTCGAAAATCAGCACCACGCCGTGCTTGTCGCACAGGGTCCGCAGGCCTTCGAGAAAGCCCGGTGCCGGAGGAACGCAGTTCATGTTGCCGGCCACCGGCTCGACGATGATGCACGCGACGTCCTGGCCCACTTCAGCCAGCATGGTTTCGACGGCGTCGATGTCGTTGAAGGGCAAAGTCAGCGTGTGTTTGGCAAATGCCGCCGGTACACCTGCCGAACTCGGCACGCCTTGGGTCAGGGCGCCGGAACCGGCCTTGACCAGCAGGCTGTCGGAGTGACCGTGATAGCAGCCTTCGAACTTGATGATGCTGTCGCGACCGGTAAAGCCGCGGGCCAGGCGAATGGCACTCATGGTCGCTTCGGTGCCGGAGCTGACCATGCGCACCATTTCCATTGAAGGCACGAGCGAGCACACCAGATCCGCCATCTGGGTTTCCATCTCGGTCGGTGCGCCATAGGACAGGCCGTGCTCAAGCTGCTTGCGCACGGCGTCCAGAACGTCCGGGTGGCTGTGGCCGAGGATCATCGGGCCCCACGAGCCGACGTAATCAACGTAGCGCTTATTGTCTTCGTCGGTGACGTAGGCCCCTTCAGCGTGTTTGAAAAACAGCGGCGTACCGCCAACGCTCTTGAACGCGCGCACTGGCGAGTTCACACCGCCGGGGATGTGTTTCTGGGCATTGGCAAATAGCGTTTCGGAACGAGACATGATCGGACTCTCAAATCAGATTTTAAGCGACTTAAATGGAAAGCAGTTCGTTGAATGCGCGGGCGCGGCGTGTGACTTCAGTCGTGCTTTGGGCGCCAAACAGGCCGTGGACCACCGCCAGCAGATCGACCCCGTGGGCCACCAGCGGCTCCGCGTTTTCCAGGGTGATGCCACCGATTGCGCAGATCGGCAAATGCAATGTGCTGCGAGCCTGATCCAGCAGTTCGAGGCTGCAGGTCGGCGCGCCGGGTTTGGTGCTGGAATTGAAGAAGCGACCGAAGGCAACGTAACTGGCGCCTTCTTTGGCGGCCTGCTCGGCAAGGTTGATCTGCGCGTGGCAGGTCGAACCGATGATCGCCTGGCGGCCCAGCAATGCGCGGGCCGGGGTCAGCGGGCCGTCGGTCTGGCCGAGGTGTACGCCAACGTTCAGGCGCGCAGCCAGCTCGGCATCGTCATTGATGATCAGCCGGGTCTTGTAGCGGTCGCACAGATCCCGCAGGGTTTCGGCCTCGCGCAGGCGCCGCGCTTCGTCCGTACTCTTGTCGCGGTACTGCAGCAGGGTGACGCCACCTTCCAGCGCCGCCTCCACGTACGAGAGGAATTTACCGGCCAGCAACTGGCTGTCGGTGATGGCGTAAAGGCCACGTAGTTTCATCGGACAAGCCTCACCGCATGACTAATGGGAAGTTACGAACAGAAATCCAGCGGCAGGCGGCGTGGCACAAATTGACCTTTACCCAGCTGCTCGGCATCACGCAGGGTGCGCCATGTGTAGTTAAGCGCGGTCTGCACAGCACTGACGAGGTTTTCACCCTGCGCCAGACGACCGGCCAGGGCGCTGGCCAGGGTGCAGCCGGAACCGTGGTAACTGCCGGGCAAACGCTGGCAGGTGAAGGTTTCGCGGCGACCGTCGCGTGTGTACAGGCGGTTGTGAATTTCCTGCTCGTCGCCGTGACCGCCGGTGATCAGCAGATGCTTGACGTAGGGCAGCAGTTTTTCCGCGCATTGGTCTGCCGTGCCTTCGGGGAGCTCGGCGAGGATGCGCGCTTCGGGCAGGTTGGGGGTGGCAATGATCGCCAGTGGGAGCAGGCGTTCGCGCATCGCGTAGCCGACTTCGTCCTTGCCCAGGCGTCCGCCGCCGCCCGCACGCAGTACCGGGTCGCAAACCATCGGCAAGTGCGGATGCGCCTGCAGCAGCTCGACCACGGTGTCGACCATTTCCAGCGAACCGAGCATGCCCAGCTTGACGGCGGCGACTTCGGAATCGTTAAGCACGGCGTTGGCCTGGGCCAGTACCCACGCTCGGTCGAGTACGCGGAAATCAGTGACGTTGACCGTGTCTTGCACAGTCAGCGCGGTGACGGCCGGAGCCGCATGACAACCCTGGGCGAGCAGGGCTTCGATATCTGCCTGCAAGCCGGCGCCACCACTTGGGTCGTGGCCGGAGAGACAGAGGACAACGGGGCGGGAGCTGTAGATATTCATGGTGCGCGAGCTTACCACCAGTCACTCGACTCATGACAGTGGACTCTGTAGCAGCAGGGCCGCTCCCACAGTCGGCATGAGGGGGCAACCGCTCTAGCTCAATAGATAGCGCTGCAAAGCCCGTACTAGAGCCTTTCGAGTATATTTTTCAATGGTGTTCATTGGCCACTAACGGCTATGCTAGAGTGGATCCAAATCAATAACAGGTAATACCGGTTTTACGTCTACTCAAAGGGAATGAGGGGCTTCCTGAGATAACCGGACCGGCCACGCTGGGGCTTAGATGCGCTATTTGCTGATGTTGCTGCTCTGCTTGCCCCTTTTGGCGAGCGCAGTCGAATTCGACGAGAACACTCAAAGCCTGCCATTGGGCCGAACCCTGCAAGTGTTCGAAGACGCGGGCGGGCAAGCGACCATTGCCGACGTCCGCGCCGAGGATGCCGCAGGACGGTTCAAGCCCCACGATAATGCCACCCTCAACGCCGGCTATTCGCGTTCAGCGTTCTGGCTGAAAATCGACTTGCACTATCGTCCGAAGAATCCAGCGGCGCAAAGAACCTGGCTGCTGGAACTGGCCTACCCGCCCCTCGATCATCTGGATCTGTATTTACCCGACGCTGCTGGCGAATACCGACTGGTGCGCCAGACCGGCGATGCCTTGCCTTTCTCCACCCGCGAAATTCGCCAGAACAATTACCTGTTCGATCTCGATTTCACCCCCGACCAGGCGCAAACCCTGTACCTGCGCCTGCAAAGCGAGGGGTCGATCCAGGCGCCGGTGACCTTGTGGTCCAGTACCGCGTTCCTCGAAGAGCAACCGCTGCGCCTGTACGTGCTGGGCCTGATCTACGGTGTGTTGCTGGGGATGCTGGTCTACAACCTGTTCATCTACCTGAGCGTGCGGGACACCAGCTACCTCTATTACATCTTCTATATTGCCTCGTTCGGCTTGTACCAACTGTCGGTGAACGGTGCGGCCGTGCAATATTTCTGGCCGGACAGTCCATGGTGGGCCAATGCCGCCACGCCGTTCTTCATCGGCTGTTCCGGGTTGTTTGGCAGTCAGTTCGCCCGCAGCTTCTTGCAGACGGCCACCCACAGTCGCTGGCTCGATCGCTTGTTGCTGGCGCTGGTTGTGTTTGGCGCAGTGGTCATTGGTTTGTCCCTCATGACCAGCTACGCCCTGGCCCTGCGCCTGGCCACGGCCCTGGCGCTGACTTTCACCGTGGTGATTTTTGCCGCAGGGATCTTCGCCTGGCTGCGCGGTTTGCGCGTGGCGCGGTATTTCATCATTGCCTGGTCGGCCTTTTTGCTCGGCGGCATCATCAACACACTGATGGTCCTGGGTTACCTGCCAAACGTGTTCCTGACCATGTATTCCAGTCAGATCGGTTCGGCCATCGAAGTGGCACTTCTGTCCCTGGCGCTGGCCGACCGCATCAATGCCATGCGCGAGCAGCAGGCGCAGACCCTGTTTGATGCCGGGCAGAAGCTCGAAGTGCTGAACCAGCAACTGGCCCACAGCAACCGGCTCAAAGACGAATTCCTCGCCACCCTGACCCACGAGTTGCGCACGCCCATGAACGGGGTCATCGGTTCGCTGGAGCTGATGCAAACCGTCGAGATGGATCCGGAGCTGGAGCAGTACCAGCAAACAGCGGCGGGATCTGCCCGGGACATGATGCGCATGGTCAACGGCATCCTCACGTTGACCGAGTTGCAGGCCGGCAGGCTTTCGGCCAGCGCGGCGTCGTTCAGTTTGCGCAGCGTGATCGAAGCCTTGCGCGTGCAGTTCGAGGGCAATGCCCTGAGCAAGTTGCTGGACTTCAAGGTCGATGTGACACCCGGCCTTCCGGACCGCCTGCACGGTGATAGCGCCAAGCTGACGCAATGCCTGGAATGCCTGCTGGACAATGCGATCAAGTTCACCCGGGTCGGCGGGCTGGCGCTGCGCGTCACAGGCAAACCCGCGCAACCTGGAAGAATGGCGCTGTGTTTTGCGGTGATTGATACCGGTATCGGTTTTACCGACCTGGGGGAGGCGACCATGTATCAGCGCTTCTTCCAGCTCGATGGCTCAATGACCCGCGAGTATGGCGGGCTGGGCGTGGGTCTGGCCATTTGTCGGCAGCTGGTCGAGTTGCTTGGGGGGCGACTGACGCACCGTTCCGAGCCCGGTCGCGGCAGTCGGTTCCAGCTGGATGTCGAATTTGAACTGTCAATAACGCAATCCCCGCCTCGCACCTCACAGCATTACTCGCGCCTGCGCCAGCCGCGAGATTGCAAGGTGCTGCTGGTGGATGAGAACACCGTCAACCAATTGGTTATCCGCGGCATGCTGCTCAAGCTCGGGTACCAGGTGCGCACGGCCGACAGCGGGTCCGCGGCACTCGATTACCTGCAGCGGGAGGCGTTTGATGCGGTATTGCTCGACTGCCAATTGCCGCCATTGAACGGCATGTCTGTCAGTAGCCAGATCCGTACGCTGGCGGGCTGCGCCGAGCTTTCGGTCTTCATGATTGCCTTGAGCATTGATCGCGAGCACTGCACCGGCGCCAGTTTCATCGACTACTTGAGCAAGCCGGTGAAGTTCGAGGATTTGCAGGCAGCACTGCAACGCCGGGTGCTGGGTTTTGAGCAGGGCGAAAGCGCCGCCAATTAGGCAGGTATGACACTTTGAACGGTCAGGGGGCAGTGCTTAACTGAAAACCCCTTGGCCGACCAAAGGAGCCCCGTCATGAACCTGCATCAGTTCGCCGAAACCCACGAAGTCACCAACCAGCCACCGTCGCTGGATGGCGCCAACCTGTACCGCGTGGATTTGCCGCTGCAGCAATGGTCGCGGCATTTTGGCGCCGGCTGGGCCGAATCGCGCATTGATGCCTACGGTGCGTTGGCCGGTGGGCCGCTGATGGCAGCCGGGTTCCTGGCCAACGAGAACAAGCCGGTATTTTCCAGCCACGACCGATACGGCCATCGCATCGACCTGGTGGAATTTCACCCGGCCTATCATGAGTTGATGCGCACGGCGGTCGAGCATGGCCTGACGTCGTTGCCCTGGGCGCAGCCGCAGCCGGGAGCGCACGTTGCCCGCGCTGCCATGACCTATCTGCATAGCCAGGCCGAAGCCGGTAGCGGTTGCCCGCTGACCATGACGTTTGCCAGCGTGCCGGCCCTGCGCCTGCAGCCAAATCTGGCTGACATCTGGCTGCCGAAAATCCTCGCCACCGAATACGATCCACGCAACATCGGCATGGCGCACAAGGCGGGCGTCACCATCGGCATGGCCATGACCGAGAAACAGGGCGGCACCGATGTTCGGGCCAACACCACCAAGGCTTATCCGGTTGGCGCCAGTGGGCCGGGCCAGGCGTACGAACTGGTGGGTCACAAGTGGTTCTGCTCGGCGCCGATGTGCGATGCGTTCCTGACGCTGGCCCAGACCGACAAAGGCTTGACCTGCTTCCTGTTGCCGCGCCATCGCCCGGACGACACTCGCAACCAGTTCTACATCCAGCGCCTCAAAAACAAGCTCGGCAACTGCTCCAATGCCTCCAGCGAAGTAGAGTTTCGCGGCGCGCTGGCGTGGATGGTCGGCGAGGAAGGGCGCGGGGTGCCGACCATCATCGAGATGGTGGCCATGACTCGCTTTGATTGCATGGTCGGTTCCAGTTCGCTGATGCGCCAGGCCTTGACCCAGGCGAGCCATCACTGCGCGCATCGCAGCGTCGGGGGCAGGCTGCTGAATGAGCAACCGCTGATGCAGAATGTGCTGGCGGACCTGGCCCTGGAAAGCGAAGCGGCCCTGGCCTTGAGCCTGCGCATGGGCCGCGCCCTGGATCATTTGGCTGACGATCATGAAGCAAAATTCGCCCGGCTGGTGACCGCCGTGGGCAAGTACTGGATCTGCAAACGTGCACCGGCCATGATCAACGAAGCCGCCGAATGCATGGGCGGTGCGGGGTATGTCGAGGACAGCATCCTGCCGCGCCTGTACCGCGAGGCGCCGGTGAACTCAACGTGGGAAGGCTCCGGCAACGTGCAGTGCCTCGACGTGCTGCGGGCGTTGTCGAAAGAGCCCGGCGTGCTCGATGTGCTGTTCAATGAATTGGGCGATGGCCATGGCGACAAGCGCCTGGCGGCGCATATCCAGCGGCTGCACGCAGCATTCAAGGACACGGGCGATATCCAGTACCGAGCCCGCCAGCTCACCGAGGACATCGCCCTGGGTTTGCAGGCCAGGTTGTTGCTGGAGGCGGGTAATGCTGCCGTCAGTGATGCGTTCATCGCCAGCCGACTCGGCTCGAACGGCCGCGTGTATGGTGCGCTGCCACGCGGCCTGGAGGTAGAAGCGATCGTCGCCCGATCAACCCCGCAGATGATTTGAAGGGCAAAAGATCGTCCGAACGCGGCCCGAGCCTTCGGCAGCTCCTGCGGGGATTCGCGATTCTTCAAGGAGCTGCCGAAGGCTGCGATCTGTTTTTCACTGTTCCCGTCCGACGACGATGCAGGCAAGATGAAGCTCTGCAAGTCAGAACACAGGATGCTGATCGTGACCGAAGCTTTTATTGTCGTTCAAACCGCCGAGCAAGCCGTGGATCGGCTTGCGCTCTTGCACGAACGTGCAACCACTGCGCTGAATCAGGCGCTCAAGCGTTACCTCAAGGATCGTATAGAACCGGACGCCGAACAGCGTGCGATGTTTCGTTATCCCGAACTGCGTCTGACCTATCACTGCCAGGGCGAAGTGCCGCAGACCACCCGCGCCTACGCCAAGGTTCAACTGCCGGGCACTTACAGCGTCACCGTCACTCACCCTGCGGCGTTTCGCAAATACCTGCTCGAACAGCTGGTGCCGCTGATGCATGACTTCACCGTGACCGTGGAAGTCGGGATCAGCCAGCAGAACATTCCTTATCCGTACGTGGTTGAGCAAGGCGACGAGCTGGCGGGGTCCGGGGTAACGGCTGCCGTCCTGGCACGCGTGTTCCCCAGTACCGACCTGTCCGCCGCCACCGATGGCATTGCCGACGGCCTGTACGACTGGGAAAACACCGACCCGCTGCCACTGGCCCTGTTCGACGCCGCACGGGTGGATTTCTCCCTGCGTCGCCTGGTGCACTACACCGGCAGCGACTGGCGCCATGTGCAGCCGTGGATCCTGCTGACCAACTACCACCGCTACGTCGACCAGTTCATCGTGCATGGCCTTGAGCAGTTGCGCAGCGACCCGCGTTTCGTGCGCATGGTACTGCCGGGCAACGTGATCATTGAAAAGAGCATGGACCACGGCGAGGCATCGGCCATTGCCGCAGGCGTGGTGTGGCATCGCTACCAGATGCCGGCCTATCACCTGATCGCCAGCGATGGTCATGGCGTGACCCTGGTGAATATCGGCGTCGGCCCCTCCAACGCGAAGAACATCACCGATCACCTGGCGGTACTGCGCCCGCATTGCTGGCTGATGATCGGCCACTGTGGTGGCCTGCGTCAGTCCCAGACCATCGGCGACTACGTGCTGGCTCACGCCTACATGCGGCGCGACGGCATTCTCGACCGGGTGGTGCCACCAAATATCCCGATTCCGGCCCTGGCAGAAGTGCAGATGGCCTTGCAGCAGGCGGCGGCGAACATCACTGGCGAGAAGGGCGACGAGCTGAAGAAGCGTCTGCGCACCGGCACCGTACTGACCTATGACGACCGTAACTGGGAACTGCGCTGGGCCCAGGAGCGTCCGCTGATCAACCTGTCCCGCGCCGTGGCGGTGGACATGGAAAGCGGCACCATTGCCGCCCAGGGCTATCGCTTGCGGGTGCCGTATGGCACGTTGCTGTGCGTTTCGGACAAGCCGCTGCACAGTGAAATCAAGCTGCCGGGCTCGGCGAACGCGTTCTACGAGCGTGCGGTCAGCCAGCACTTGAAGATTGGCATCGAAGCGGTGGACCTGTTGCGCACCGAACTCAACTCGCTGCACTCGCGCAAACTGCGCAGCTTCGACGAGCCGCCGTTCCGCTGATTGTTCTCATGGTCATTTGGCGGTCAGGGCACTAGCATTAGCAGCCCTGACCGTTAGATGTTCTCTTCGCCATGTCTCGTCCCCCACGTCCTGCTTCCCGCCGCCCCGGTGCGAACCTTGCGCCATCGGCTTCGGCCCCGCGCCGGGTCGCCAAAGCGCCGCCTGCCGAACCCCGGCTGATCCTGTTCAACAAGCCATTCGATGTGCTGACTCAATTCAGCGACGGCGAAGGGCGGGCGACGCTCAAGGATTACATCGAGATACCCGGCATATACCCGGCCGGACGTCTGGATCGCGACAGCGAAGGCTTGCTGTTGCTGACCAATGACGGACAGCTGCAGGCGCGCATCGCCGACCCGAAACACAAGCTGGCCAAGACCTACTGGGTGCAAGTGGAAGGCGAGCCGAACGCTGTGCAGCTGCAGCGCTTGCGCGATGGCGTCGAGCTCAATGACGGCATGACCTTGCCCGCCCAGGCGCGGCAGCTGGACGAGCCGCAGCTTTGGCCGCGCAACCCACCCGTGCGTTTTCGCAAGAGTGTGCCCACCAGTTGGCTGGAACTGGTGATTCGCGAGGGCCGCAACCGCCAGGTGCGGCGCATGACGGCTGCCGTGGGTTTGCCGACCTTGCGTCTGGTGCGCGTCAGAATTGGCGACTGGTCGATCGAAGGGCTCGATCAAGGCCAGTGGAAGGAAGTGCCGGCGCGTTTATAAGGCGCCGGATTCGATCAGGCCGATCACCACACTCTTGATGACGAACGCGGCCACACCCAGGCCCAGCACGAAGAACAGAATCATTGAACCGAAGCGGCCGGCCTTGGATTTCTTCGCCAGATCCCAGACGATGAAACCCATGAATATGATCAGGATGGTGACCAGTCCGGTCATCATCCACTCTTCGAATACGGCAGGATCCATCGAAACTCTCCGGCGTGGACGCGGCTAAAATTGCGGGGGGCGAGTATACGCCACGCAAGGTTCGCGCAGCATTGACCTGCGTCGGTGTGCCGCAGTCATTGGTCGCCTTCGCCGGCCCTATCGCTGGCAAGCCAGCTCCCACAGGGTTTGTGCTCGCTCACAATCGTGAGTTCAACACAAAACCTGTGGGAGCGGGCTTGCCCGCGATGGCGTCTTCAACTGCGCAGATGCGTCAAAGGCAGTTCGGTACTGTTCAACACCTGGTTCAACACAAAACTCGAGCGCACACTCGTCACCCCGTCAATCCGGGTCAAGTGCCCCAGCAGCAGCTTCTGGTAGTGATCCATATCCGGCACCACTACCTTGAGCTGATAGTCGGCGTCCATCCCCGTCACCAGGCTGCATTCGAGCACCTGGGGCAAAGTGCGGATCGCCGCTTCGAAGTTCTCGAAGCGTTCCGGCGTGTGCCGGTCCATGCCGATCAGCACGTACGCGGTCAGGCTCAGGCCGAGCATCTTGCGATCCAGCAGGGCCACCTGGCGGGTGATGTAGCCGTCGTCCTCCAACTGCTTGACCCGACGTGAGCAAGGGGAAGGCGACAGCCCTATGCGTTCGGCCAGCTCCTGATTGGAGATGCGCGCATCACGCTGCAATTCCGCCAAAATGCTCAAGTCGTATCGGTCGAGTTTGCTCATCATTCAGGCCTTTATCATAACTATTGCGGCGGATTATCTATCCAGGGTTAAAAATTGCGCAAGTGATGTTTAATTCAGCAATCTTCGCAATCCTCTGCCGCAGCCTCAAGCCTATTCTTATTACCAGAATCACTGCTCGGACAAACAGTCCACTGCAGCTCGCCCAATCAGGCCAGCTGCGGCCGCCACCCCCACCGGGGATGTGCCGGCCTCCGAGCTGCACACTGTCCAGAAGACGGCGTGAGGTGAGCCGACGTCATAAGCGTCGAGCACGGACGAAGTTCTCAAGGGGAGGCCGACGGGTCTCCCTTTTTTAATGCCTGCGAAAAATACTGCGCGACTGATAACCTGTTGCAGAACCGGCCTGTGCTTTCCCAGTCTTACGTACAAGCCCTGAGCTACTGTGAGGAAAAGCATGAAGTCGCGCATCTGGCGTTTGGCCGGTGTTGGTTTGCTGTGCATCAGTGTCACCACCCAGGCGCTGGCTGACGAGCCGCACAATCGGGGGCCTGACGGTGTACAGCAAGGTGAGGGTCACCAGGGTAACAATCCGGGGCGCGGTGGCAACGATCATGCGCAGCGCCCGCAGAATGCGCCTCAGCAGAATAATCAGCCCCGCGGGCAGGGCAACGACATCATTCGTGGCGACAACAGCCGACAGTTCGAGCAGAACGGACAAAATCGCAACGGGCAAAGCCGCCCGCCACCGGATTACAACAGCCCGGTGCGGCCACCGCCGCCTCCACCCCAGTTACCCGCCAATGACCTGCCGATCCAGGGTCGCCCCGACAGCGTGCGCCAGACCCAGCAACCTCAGCGGGGCTATTATCAGGATGTGCCACGGCGCAACGACGGTAACCCGCAGTGGCAAGTCGGCGGGCCGGGGGCGCGTCCCGATGACCATCGTGATGACAATCGCTGGCCCGGTCGCCCGCCTGGGCACGGTAATGGCTGGGGGCCAGGGCCGCAGTATCGTCCAGGGCACGTGATCGACCGCTTCCCGGACCGTGATTATCGTGTGCCCTACGGTGGCCGCGATTACTTCTACTCGGGCGGCTACTGGTACCGTCCACAGGGGCCACGTTATGTGGTGGTGCAACCGCCGCGCGGGATTCGCGTGGGCTACCTGCCCGATTACGCACGCGAGGTGTGGATCGGCGGTTCGCTGCTGTTCCTGGCGGCCGGTTCGTACTACGCCTATCAGGAAAGCACCCGGGATTACGTGGTGGTCGAGCCACCGGGACAACCGCTGCCGCAGTCGGCCAGCAACGGTTACGACGTTGAAGCTTATCCGGCCAATGGACAGTCGCCGGAGCAGGTCAATCAGGACGGCTACGACTGCTACCGCTATGCAGTCGAGCAGAGTGGTTTCGATCCACGTGCCGATACTTATCAGCCGGACCCCTCGGTGGTGCAGATCTACCGTCAGGCCCAGGGCAACTGCCTGGGCAGTCGCGGTTATCAGGTCAAATTCTGAGCGCGGGCCGCTTGCACCACTTCCTGCGGGTCGGCGTGCACCAACACCTCGGCCCGTGGGTAGGCGGCGTGGATGGCATCAGCGGCCTGGTCGCTGATGCCGTGGGCCACTGACAGGGTCAGGTCGCCGGGCAGCTCCAGGTGTAACTGCACGAACCACTGGTTGCCCGAGACCCGGGTGCGCAAGTCATGCGCACCCAGCACGCCCGGTACACTGCAGGCCAGTTCAAGCATGTGCTGGCTGACATCCAGTGGTAGTTCTTCATCCATCAGCACGGTAAAACTCTCCCGGGCGATCTGGATGGCGCTCCACAAGATGTAGGCGGCGATGCCCAGCCCGAACCACGCATCCAGCTGATGCCAGCCGAACGCCGCCAGCACCAGTGCCACCAGGATGCTGCCGTTGAGCAGTATGTCCGAGCGATAGTGCAGCGAGTCGGCGCGCACTGCATTGGAGCCGGTGGCCTTGACCACGCGATGCTGCAGCATCAGCAGCGCCAGGGTCAGTGCCAGGGAGAACAGGATCACCCCGATGCTGATCCAGGCTGCGCCTATCGGTTCGGGGTGCTGCAGCCTGTCACACGCCTGCAGGGCGATCAGCACCGCACTCCCGCCAATGAACAACGCCTGGGCCATACCGGCCAGCGACTCGGCCTTGCCATGGCCGTAGCGGTGATCGTCATCGGCCGGGCGCAGGGCGTAATGCACCGCCAGCAGGTTGAGCATCGAAGTGACGCCGTCCAGCGTCGAATCGGTAAGCCCGGCGAGCATGCTGACCGAGCCGCTCAACCACCAGGCAATGGCTTTGGCGACGATCAGCGTACAGGCCACCGCCACCGAGGCACGGGTCGCCAGCCGCAGCAGGCGGGCGTGTTCGGAGCTTGAGATCATAGGTGCGGCGGTTCCTTGCAACAGGTTTATGCAGCGGGTTGCAGGCCGAACATGGCCAACTGCTGGGTGCTGCCCTTGTGCTGGATCAGGCGTGGATCATCCAGCGGGAAGCTGCGGCCCAGTTCGGTTTCCAGGATGGTCTGCAACTTGCGGTTGTCGACCTTGCCGTCGGCGCCAATCGCTTCCTGGAGCTTTTCCGGAGCGACCTGGGCGGTCTTCCCCGGTTCGAAGTAGATCGCGCCAGTGGCGAAGTCCACGGCGAAGGCGATCAGGCCCGGGACGATGTAGAACAGCAGGCCCACGGCATCGAGCACGGCAATGGCCGGATCGATCTTGCCATCGATCTGACCGCGGCGATCAGGGTAGAAGATCGATCCGCA
Organism: Pseudomonas sp. HY13-MNA-CIBAN-0226; assembly: GCF_040310305.1. Taxonomy (NCBI): domain Bacteria; kingdom Pseudomonadati; phylum Pseudomonadota; class Gammaproteobacteria; order Pseudomonadales; family Pseudomonadaceae; genus Pseudomonas; species Pseudomonas sp. HY13-MNA-CIBAN-0226. The sequence continues at coordinate 32,229 of NZ_JBEOPS010000009.1, read as the reverse complement.
GGCGGTCACTTGAGTCAGCAGGGTCGCAACTAGAACACCACCAATCAGGCGAAAGGGAGCACGCATATGAATCTCCTTGAGTCATCTGGAAAACGAAGCGTCGTCGGTATGAATTAGGACCGTGAGAAACGCCAGGCAGTTCGCCGTTATACTCGCGCCTCTGTTTGGGAGCCAGCATGATTTCTTTACCGATCGATGAAGTTTTACCCGCCCTGCGTGAAGCTCTGGCCGCACGTCATGAAGCGGTGCTCGAAGCACCGCCCGGCGCGGGCAAGACCACTCGGGTGCCACTGGCCTTGCTCGACGAGCCCTGGCTGGCCGGTCAGACCATCCTCATGCTCGAACCACGGCGTCTGGCCGCGCGAGCGGCGGCGGAGCGCCTGGCCAGTGAGTTGGGCGAGAAGGTCGGGGAAACCGTGGGCTATCGGATTCGCCTGGACAGCCGGGTGGGGCCCAATACCCGTATCGAAGTGGTAACCGAAGGTATCCTCACCCGACGCCTGCAGGATGACCCGGCCCTGGAAGGCGTGGGCCTGTTGATCTTCGACGAATTCCACGAGCGCAGCCTGGATGCCGACCTGGCCTTGGCCCTGAGCCTCAACGGCCGGGAGCTGTTCCGGGAAGACCAGCCGCTGAAAATCCTGCTGATGTCGGCCACCCTCGAAGGCGAGCGCCTGGCCGGCTTGCTCGATGATGCGCCGATACTGCGCAGCGAGGGGCGCATGTACCCGGTGGCGATGCGCTGGGGCAGGCCGTTCCAGGCGGGTGAATTCATCGAACCGCGGCTGGTGCAGACAATACTTGAAGCCTTGAACGATGAAGCCGGCAGCGTCCTGGTGTTCCTGCCCGGGCAGGCGGAAATTCGGCGGGTGCATCAACAGCTGGCCGATGCGCTGGGCGACAGTTCCCAGGTTTTGCTCTGCCCGCTGCACGGCGAGCTGGACCTTGGCGCCCAGCGCGCGGCTATTGAGCCGGCTCCTGCGGGCAAGCGCAAAGTAGTGCTGGCCACCAACATCGCCGAGACCAGCCTGACCATCGACGGTGTGCGTGTGGTGATCGATGCCGGGCTGGCGCGGGTGCCGCGCTTCGATCCCGGCAGTGGCATGACCCGCCTCGACACCCAGCGAATTTCCCGTGCCAGTGCCACCCAGCGTGCGGGCCGGGCCGGGCGCCTGGAGCCGGGGGTGTGTTATCGCCTGTGGTCCCAGGATCAGCACGAACAGCTGGCGGCCTATGCCAGTGCGGAAATCCTCTCGGCTGACCTTGCCAGCCTGGCCTTGCAACTCGGTCGCTGGGGCGTAACGCCCGGGCAACTGGTCTGGCTCGACATCCCGCCGGCCGCCGCCTATGCGCAGGCGCAGGATCTGCTGCAACGCCTGGGCGCTCTGGATGGCGAGACGCTGACCCGCCACGGCCAGGCCATGGCCGAGCTGCCGGCGCATCCACGTATTGGTCATTTACTGTTGCGCGGCCAGGACCTGGGGTTGGCTGACATGGCCTGCGACGTCGCTGCTCTGCTGGGGGAGCGCGATATCCTACGCGGCGCCGGTGCCGATCTGCATAGCCGGTTGGTGCTGTTGTCCGGCGCAGAACGCGCCGCGCGTGGCGCCCAGGGCGGCGTCCAGCGTGCGCGGCAACTGGCACGGCAGTATCGCGGCTACCTGCGGGGCAAGGCGACGCAGGCGGTCAGTGATCCCGAACATCCACGCTGGCTGGGCGCGTTGTTAGCGCTGGCCTATCCCGACCGCGTGGCGCAGCAACGCCGTGCCGGCGGCGCCGAGTATCGCCTGGCCAACGGCCGGGCGGCGCTGTTCGCCGAAGCGGACAGCCTGATGAAGCAAGCGTGGCTGGTAATTGCCGACCTGGGCAGTCGCCAGGGCCAGCGAGAGGAACGGATTTACCTGGCGACGGATTTTGATCCGGCGCTGTTCGACTCCGTGCTGTGCGAGCAAGTGCGCGTGGTCGACCAGCTTGACTGGGATGAGCGCGAGGGCGTGTTGCGCGCCGAGCGCCAACGCAAGGTTGGGGAACTGATCCTCAGCCGCGAGCCGTTGACCGGCCTGGATGAAAGCGCCCGGAGTCAGGCGCTGGTCAACCTGGTGCGGCGCAAGGGCCTGGAGCTATTGCCGTGGACCCCGGAGCTGCGCCAGTGGCAAGCGCGAGTGGCGCTGCTGCGCCAGCTGGATCTGGCGGGGAAGGGCGAGAGCGAATGGCCGGACGTCAGCGACGCCGCATTGCTAAAAAGCCTTGAACACTGGCTGATGCCGTATCTGGGCAAGGTTTCGCGGCTGAGCCATTTCAGCAACCTGGACCTGTCGAGCATCGTCCACAACCTGTTGCCCTGGCCGCTGCCGCAACGCCTGGACGAGCAGGCGCCGCATCACCTGAACGTGCCGTCGGGCTCGTCGATCCGCCTGGATTACAGCGAGCAGCCACCGATCCTGGCGGTACGCTTGCAGGAATTGTTCGGTCTGTCGGACACCCCGCGCATCGCCGGCGGCAGGCAGGTGGTGAAACTGCACCTGCTATCCCCGGCGCGCCGGCCGGTGCAAGTGACCCAGGACCTGGCGAACTTCTGGCGCAGTACCTACGTCGAGGTGAAGAAGGACTTGAAAGGACGATACCCCAAGCTATCACGCAACGTTCATGGATTGCCTTGCTCATGAAACGTTTGTGCATTGACATTTTGATTTTAAAATAATCATGCAACGTGTATCATTGACAGATAGCCCGGATTGGATGTGAGCTTTGCCTGCTTTTGTAAACCAAAACCACTCGACACGTTTGGTGGTAATCCCCCAAGTAACTGAAGCATTTGCCGATCTCTATTTTGGAATAGAGCCTAACAATTCTGTGCCTGTTGAGATTGTTGGAGTAGATCATAATATCCCTGGATTTCAAGTTAATGAATCTGTCGGGGACTTCGTAGATCGAAGTGTATTCAACTTGCCGTTTCTATTCCGCCGCAACGGTGCACCATGGGTTGAAGCCAATTCTTTTCTGCTTGATATCGTAAAAAACAAACATGCACACAATCGGCCAACTGACGATGCTCAGCGCAAGGCTAGTCGCCTGTTAGACTATTTGATTTTTACTGAAGACAACGGAATAGATTGGCTGGATTTCTCGGCGCGGAGAATTACGCAAAGGCCAACTTATCGCTATCACTTGCATTTGATGGGAGTGAGTACGCGTGGCGCTCAAGTGGCTAACCAATACACTGGAGTGGTTTATCAGTTCTACAAGTTTGTCTCTCGCTACTGGCATCCTATTGATATTGAGCGAGTTGATACCGTACAGCAGATAAGGATCTTTGTTGAAAATACCTACGGGCAGAGTCGTCAAATAACTGTTGAGAAGCGAAGCCAGACGCAGACGTATAATAAGACCAGAGTAATACCTATGGGCTTTGTTGACGATGAGGGCGAGTGCCTGCGTCCCTTGACGAACCTAGAGTTAGCAAGTTTGGTGGATGTAATAAATTCCGATGGATGGGACGCCCAAGAGCGGCTGGTAATCCTTTTCGCCCTGATGACTGGTGCGAGGAAGCAAACTGTTCTGACCCTGAGGGTTAAACATATTGAAGCGCTAATGAAAGGGCCGCTTCAGCCTGAAGGCACATACATCTTGAAGGCTGGGCCCGGTACTGGAATTGATACCAAAAACAGCAAGTCACAGACTCTATACGTCCCAAAAGATCTTGCCGAGGATCTGCTAACGTATGTTAGAAGTCCCTTTGCCAAGAGCCGTCGAAATCGGTTCAGCCAAGGCTACGCTGCTAGTTACCCCAATCTTGAGCCTATAGCCCAAGGTGATGAATATGTGTTTCTGTCTGAGCGAGCTAACTGCTATTACATGGCAGAGTCTGATCCCCGCTATCGCTTCGTCAAGACCCCGCCTATGGGCGCTGTAGCTGATACCCTCAAGAAAAAACTGATGCGATCCGTTTCCGCAGAATTTCCTCCTGACTTTACCTATCACTGGCTCCGAGCAACCTTTGCTTATCAACTCTATCAGCGCCTAGTTCCAAGGCTTGAGGATCGCCGACTGTTACCTGGTGAAGAGATTTCCATTATTCAAGCACGGCTTCATCATGAGCGACGTGAAACTACGGAAAATTACTTGAAGCTCTTTACTATGATCCCAGAAAAGCTTAAGGCTCAAGAGGATTATGAAGGTGCCTTATTCGAGATGTCATCTTATCGTGATCTGATTTTGGTTGACCGCAATGCAGGCTAATTTTACATCGCGAAAAATTAATGCGGTTGAATTATTTCATGTCGCGCAGCAGGAGCATATTCTTCATCCGGAATCGCTCGCCCTGAAATTGAAACATCGTGCGAATCCTCTAGACGTGGGAGGCCTAGCCTACTCCAAACGGAAGAAGGTCAAGGGTTTTTTTTGGGTTGATAAAACCTCCATCGTTCCTAGCCGTAGAGGGTTTTTAATTGCGTTGCTGGATAGATATAGTGTCCAAGGATCTAGCGACCGGAGCATCAATACTGAGTTTAAGATTGTTGAGTACGCTCTCGACTGGTGTGATTCTAATGGTTTTAGCGATGTATTATGCAGCGCGGAGGCTGCTCGTGCCAGCTACGTGAGCTATACGAATCATCTGTTTCAGTCTGTTCTGGGTGCAGATGGATTGAAGCCGAATACTGGGTCACTGTATCAGTGGGGGCTTAAACGTGCGTTAGAAGTGCAATTTCCTCTGGAGGCTGAATATATAATCACGGGGGTTCCTACAATACAGCCCAATCGAGAAGGTCTAGAGCCGCCAGAAGAGCGCCATGTCCGTCAGTATGTCGATATAACTTTGGTAATTGCATTCACGTTCTCAAGGTTTCTAACCAGTGGCGCAAAATATCCGTTAAGGTTTGAAACTAACTACTACCATACCTATATTTTTCCTGGTAACGGAAAATTCATCACCCCTCTCACCGAGGGAAAGCATGGCTCGATGGCTTATGATTATAAAAATGGCCGTATCAAGAGTATTGATGAGTTAGTGCTGGAACGGCCTGATCAGGCATTGTGGACTATTAAGGAGGCAGTAGAGACCGGTAACAAAGCCATAAGTGATGGGAATTCTGAACATCTACATCAGTTTAGAATGCGACTAGCGTCTGTGGCTATGAGGGCGTTTGCCTGTCTCATCAACATGGTAGTAGGTGCGAACTCTGGCGAGCTTGTTCAATTTTTGAATGATGATGCAATTGGGTTGATAAAGTCACCATTGAAAAATGAGCTATCTGCTATAAAGCTCCGGGCCAAAGGGCTAGAGGTGAGTTATTCAATCGGGCGTGGGCCTGGTATGGAAATTTTGCGAGAATACCTTAAGTTTCGTGAATGGATTCTCAATGGTCGAGAAACTGAATATCTTTTCTTTCAGGCATGGAGCCGTGAAGGAATTCACGCTACCCCTAATCCCTTGGAGAATGAATTTTCCAGCAAGTTCTTTACTATCCTGAAAGGCGTTTTTCTCCCGGAAGGAGTTAGTAATATTCCTCCTCGCCTTGTTCGAAAGTACAAAAGCCTCATTCTTCACCAACTACGACACTCGCCACTGTTGGTCAGCGCGGTGTTAAATCATAGTGTACGCACGAACACCGAACGTTATTCTGGCATTACGGTTTCTGGGCAGAGTGATGAATATAGCAGATATTGGGCTGCAGTAAGGAAAACCGCTGAGCGGGTTAAGAATTCTGCTGATATTCCAGGTGTCTCAACTGTCGTTGGTCATTGCGGGGCTATGGACAGTCCGCAGAAAGATATTCCCGTTGTGGCTATTGAGCCAGACTGCAAAACTCAATATGGATGTCTGTTTTGTGTCCACTACCTTCTCCATTCGGATGAGGTAGATATTCATAAACTTCTGAGTTTTTTGTATGTGATCGAAGGCGTGAGAGCCAATGCTCCGAATTTTCAATTCTCTGAAGAGGTTTTCAAGGATTTGGTTATTCGAATTAATTTCATCCTAGAGGGTATTTCCTCGCGGTCAGATGAGTCGGCTGCTTTGGTAAAAGCAGTCAAGAAAAAAGTCTTTGATCTTGGAATCCTGACAGTCTTCTGGGAAAAGCGGCTGCAGCGATATGAAAAGATGGGTATCTATTTCTAATGGAAGTTTTTCGCAACAGCGACATGGTTGAGCAGCGAATTGCAGCGACAGCTTCGCAAATTCCAGTTGAGCCTTTTTGGAGGCCTTCGGCAGACTTCGTTATTTGTCGGGATGACAGGGGACTGCCTACGGCTGTCTACAGTGGCCCTATTTGGGATCTTAGTCCTATTAGGCTCATGGCAAATCGTATTCAGAAGATTTCCTTTGAGAGCATTTTCGAAGAACCCAATTCTGAGCAATCTGCCTTGGTTGAAGAGGTTAGGTATCTTCTCTTTTGTCTCCTTTTCTATGTCCAGGCAGGTCGCCTTGGCCGAGTTAGTGCTGAGACATTGGTCAAGTATTTTGTGGCGCTGCGTCGTGCTGCAAGGTACTGTTCTGATCTTAAATCCAACCCGCTGATTGGCGCTTTGAGTCTCCAGCAACTGCTTACAAATCCCGTCTATCTCGACGGTTACAGCCATTGGATGGTGAGGAATAAGATTGGGCGGATGGAAAGAAAGACCACGCGTGCCCTGTTAAAGCACATGGTCTCCATGGGAGAGCAGCGTCTCGGATACAAGATCCAAGGGGTCTTTCATTTGAAGTTCGGTAGTGATGATGGGAGGGACAATCAAACGCCAATTATCCCGACCAGGATTTATCTTGGGATAATCAATGCTACCGGCGATGTAATGAATGACCTTTATGAGAAGAGGGACTCGATTGAAGAGTTCATCAAGGCATTTTTGAATCCTCTCTATGGCTATACGCGAAAAAATCAAAGTAAGTTTTCGCCTGGCTTGGAACGCTACGAGCCGGATTTCAATGAGGCTCTTCGAATACATGGCGTAGATCAGATCTTTACGGGTGATCTGGCTTGCGTGGGTAGGAATAATTTGTCTGGAGGGATTCTAAAGATCCAATGGATCCTCAAGACAGTTATCCATCTCTATACGGGCATGCGCGATCAAGAGGTCATGCGGTTGGTTTACAACTGTATTGATTCAGAGGACATTGTAGCTCCAACAGTAAACGAGGATGGTGTTACCGTCGACAACGCGATGACAGTTAAGGTGCTGTCGACTACGACCAAGTATACGGGCTATCGCAAGGCTGCTTCGTGGCTGGCTACCGAAGAGGTGGTTCGCGCGGTCGAGATTTTACGCTCCATCTGTCGTGGTGTGTCGAGCCATTTCAATATGCCACCTGATGATATGCCCTTGTTTTTGACGCCAGGTATCTTCAGCGTCAGCTCTAACAATGTCGTTAAAGTTGCGGAGTTGGATCCAGGTAACAAGCCAAAGCTCTTGACTGAAAGATTCATTATCACTGAAGCTGACTTTCAAGAATTGCAGGCTAGTGATCCGGGTCGGGATTTTAGTCAAAAGGCAAAATTCAGGGTTGGATCGCCATGGCCATTTGCGAGCCATCAGTTTCGTCGATCCTTGGCATTCTTTGGGAGTAATAGTGGATTCATATCCCTTCCAACTCTTCGGAAGCAGTTTAAGCATCTTACGATGCAGATGAGTCGCTACTACACTAATAATTTTGATAAGCTCAAAACTATCTTTGGTTATTACGATGAAGAGGCGAAAGACTTTGTCCTGCCAGAAAACCATGTGTTGTTCGAGTACCAAACAGGTGTGCCGATGAGCATTGCATATGACTTGCTCGATCATGCTTTTGGTAGTGATGCCCCGATTTTTGGTGGGACTGGTACTTACATCTCCAACCAGCGCAAGAAAATGGAGCAGGGCGATATTCATATCGCTGACATTCGCAGGGAAACCGAAAAACTGGCTGCGGAAGGGAAAATCTCCCACAAAGTAACGCTGCTGGGTAGCTGTACCGCTGTCGATAGGTGCGATTCGTATTTGCTGGGCGATGCGTCATCTTGCTTGTCCTGCAAGGACGGGATTATTGACAAATGCAAGCTTGAAGGTGCTATCAAGGATGATGAGGCAGATCTTGCTTTGTATGAGCCTGGCTCTGGTGAATATCAAGTGGTCGAAGCGGAGCTGGACAGCTTGAAGAAATTCCACCAGAAATTTATTGCTGTTGTAGAGGTGTGACCGTGGCTGCTAAAGGTATAGATAGATGCCGAGAGGGCTTTGAGAGGATCAAGGCTGGGACGCCTCGGGTCGCGGCGCATGTTGGCTTGGATCCTACGAAAGTCACCGCTGGCATCGTGAGCGTGGAGAGTGGCTTCGACCGTGGCTACCTCAAGAAAGATCGTCCCAATCATCAGCCTTTGATCGCCGAGATTGAAGCCTACCGCAAAAGCCATGGCACTGAGAGCACTTCCAAGGCGTTACAGGTCAAGCGTGCTAATGACAAGGCGGCGAATGCCTTAGCAGAGTTGGAAATTGCACGTTCTCAGCTCTACCAAGTCATGGCACAGAACGTCCAGTTGGTCGAGCGTGTGCGCCACCTTGAGGAGCTACTCAAGATTCACAATAACGTCGCTGAGGTGAATGGTGGCCAGAGGCAAAAAACGAGAGTTTAAGGTAAAAGCGCCTGCCCCTTCTTACCTGGATAGCCTAAGCGGTCAGTGGCGTTTGCAGCTGGCCGCTCCCTCTTATCCTTGCTTCAATACCATTTTCTAGTTCAAATGCTCGCGAGTTTCCTGGATTGAATCGCTGCTCCACGCCCTCCGCGTATACTGCTCCCTTGCTTTGGGAGCCTCGATGATTTCTCTACCTATTGACCTCGTATTGCCAGACCTACGAGAAGCCCTGTCCAACCGCCACGAAGTTATCCTTGAAGCTCCTCCTGGTGCAGGCAAGACCACTCGAGTGCCCCTAGCGCTACTGAACGAACCTTGGCTTGGTGACCAGAAGATCATCATGCTCGAGCCCCGTCGATTGGCCGCTCGGGCGGCTGCTGAGCGTTTGGCGAGTGAGCTGGGTGAGAAGGTTGGTGAGACTGTCGGCTACCGCATTCGCCTTGAAAGCAAAGTAGGCCCGCGAACCCAGATCGAAGTGGTCACCGAAGGTATTCTGGCTCGCCGGCTCCAAGACGACCCTGCACTGGATGGTGTAGGCGTGGTCATCTTTGATGAGTACCACCTTCGAAACCTTGACTCTGACCTTGCACTGGCTCTGTGCCTGAGTGCCCGCGAACTACTGCGCGATGAGCCCCCGCTCAAGCTGCTCCTGATGTCCGCCACGCTGGAAGGTGCTCGCCTTTCAAAGGTGCTGAATGATGCGCCTGTGGTCACCAGTGAAGGGCGGATGTATCCAGTCTCAACGGTTTGGGGCAGCCCATATCAGCCGGGTGAGCGAATCGATGCGCGAGTCACGGACACCTGCTTGGCCGCCATCAATGAGCAGTCAGGAAGCGTTCTGGTTTTCCTTCCTGGGCAGGCAGAGATTCGACGGGTGGCAGAGACACTCAAAGAGGAGTTGAGCAGCCGTCCAGAGGTGATCGTATGCCCGCTGTACGGTGACCTCGACCTGAACGCTCAGCGTGCTGCTATAGACCCGGCGCCCAAGGGCTCCCGGAAGATCGTACTGGCCACGAACATCGCCGAGACCAGTTTGACCATCGAAGGCGTCAGGGTCGTGGTGGACAGTGGTCTTGAGCGAGTGCCGAAGTTCGATCCTCGTAGCGGGATGACTCGACTCGACACACAGCGTATCTCGAAGGCCAGCGCTACTCAGCGTGCAGGACGGGCAGGGCGACTGGAGCCAGGAGTCTGCTATCGCCTGTGGTCGGAATCGCAACACGAACAAATGGCCGGCTACAGCATATCTGAGATCCTGCAGGCGGATCTCGCAGCGCTGGCACTCCAGTTGGCCCGATGGGGAATGAAGCCTGAGGAAATGACCTGGCTCGACCAGCCTCCATCAGCTCCCTTCGCCCAAGCCAGAGACCTGCTGAAGCGCCTGGGCGCACTCGACGATGCTGGACAGCTAACACCACACGGATCAGCCATGAGCGAGCTCCCAGCGCATCCACGGATCGGTCACATGCTCATCAAAGGCAATGCGATGGGCCTGGATGACTTGGGTTGCAACATCGCGGCGCTGTTGGGTGAGAAGGACATCCTGCGTGGAGCCGGTGCCGACCTTCACACTAGGCTGAGTGCCTTGTCAGGCGAGCAGCATTTACGTCGAAGTGGCGGTTCCCTCCAGCGGGTGAAGCAGTCTGCTCGGCAGTACCGCTCCCTGCTGCGTGGAAAAGCTTCCAGCCCCGTCAGCGAGCCCGATCACCCAAGATGGGTAGGGTGCCTACTGGCGTTCGCCTACCCTGACCGAATCGGCCTCCAGAGGCGTGCAAGTGCATCCGAGTACCGTCTCTCCAACGGTCGGGCTGCTGTGTTCTCAGAGCCCGATGCTCTTACCAAGCACGAGTGGCTGGTGGTGGCCGATCTGGGTAGCCGGCAAGGACAGCGTGAGGAGCGGATCTACCTGGCGAGTGACCTCGATCCGGCCCTGTTCGATGACGAACTGGCTGACCTTGTGAGGTCTGTCGACGAGGTTGACTGGGACGAAAGGGAAGGGGTGCTCAAGGCTGAGCGGCAGTTGAAGGTTGGGCAACTCATCTTGTCGACGACAGCCCTGCCGAGTCTTGATGAGCAAACCCGTTCGTTGGCCTTGGTCAACCTAGTGAGGCGCAAGGGAATCGAGCTTCTGCCCTGGAATCCTGAGCTGCGGCAGTGGCAAGCGCGGGTCGATTTGCTGCGTCAGCTTGATATCCAAAATGGCCAGGCGGCAAGCAAGTGGCCCGACCTCAGCGATATCAACCTCCTGGATACACTTGAAGAGTGGCTCACCCCGTACCTGGGCAAAGTTACCAGGCTCAGCCACTTCAGCCAGTTGGATCTGTCTTCGATAGTCAGAAATCTCCTGCCTTGGCCGCTTCCGCAAGAACTGGAGGCTCAGGCTCCTCAGACAATCCAGGTGCCTTCCGGCTCGAGTATTCGTATCGACTACTCGCAGCATCCACCAATCCTCGCTGTGCGGCTGCAGGAGCTTTTTGGCCTGGCCGAAACACCTCGCATAGCTCAGGGAAAACAACCGCTGGTTCTGCATCTCTTGTCGCCGGCCCGGAGGCCTGTACAGGTGACCCAGGATCTCGCCAATTTCTGGCGCAGCACCTATGCGGAGGTGAAGAAAGATCTCAAGGGTAGATACCCCAAGCACCATTGGCCTGAAGATCCATTGGTGGCCGAGGCGACTGCCAGAGCGAAGCCTAGGAAGCCCTGAGGTTTGGGCGTGCCTGTCGGACGGCTGTCGTGAACCAAGCCGCCTTGGCGTCTTGGCCCTGCGGGCTTCCATCCTCACGCCTTCAGCCATCCTGGCTTGCGTGCTCCGCTTGCTTTTCAGCATGGTGCTTAGACCAGGCCGCTAGCCGTTACGACCCAGCTGCCTGTTTTTCTGCGGTTTAGGCTAGTTATCAACTGGCCCAAGATCACGTTCAAGCAACTTCAGGAAATTTTCGATGAGGCCCGACGCGTAACGGGCCTCGGATACAAGTTCTTCGTCATCGGCCCCTTTTCCGAGCATAAACTGAGCATACGATTTAGGCCCAATCAGATCGTGCCCCTCTGTCTTCAGGGTGCTGCAGAATCTCTCTTTCAATGCGATCCGGCATGCCTTGACGGCCTCTGGATGCAGGCCAGAGTTCGCACGCGCAACAAATTGGCCCACTACATCTTCGAGAGTGCCGGCAAAGCGCATCACATGAATCAGGTCTCCCGAGTCTTTCTTCTCTGCGCGGCTGTGAAATGCCAAAGCTTTGAGGATGATGAATGCCGGGACGTCAGCGTAATGTACGGTCTCGATAGTAACGCCACGATCACCGAGCATTTCCGCCTCAATTTTTCTCGACGCGTACCAGTCATGCACAATTTCCATGTGCTCTACTGACAGTGCTGAAACATCCTCGCCATCGAGTGCAGCAATCTTGCTTGGTGGGCAGTCATCGGTTGAACCTCTGAGGAATTCAACCAAAACGACTTGCTTGGGAGAAATCTGATACTCCCACCGCCATGCTGTGTCCCAGCCATTTTTTGGATCAACCCATCGCTTGAATCCACGAGCCAGCAGTTGCTTGGACAGAGAAGTATATTTTCCGGATGCGAGCACGGAGAGATTAAGCGCAACGTCGACATCCGATGTACCAAAGTGGGCCGGCACATCTGGGTACTGTTCAGGCGTCAAATACCTCGGCACCAACCCGCCTACCAGGCGGATGGTATCCTTCAGTGAACCGAAGGCACTGAGGAGGGTGACGAGCACTTGCTCACAGGTATGTGTCTGTGCAGCACTGTATCCATCAGCCGACTGTGGTTTAGCTTCTACTGCCACATTACACCTTTAAGATATCTTCACGAAATTGGGCCGCAAGTTCTGCATTTCGTCCACGGCCATTTAAGAGGTCAAGGTATTGTATGAAAGGACTCGCAAACCAGGCTTGTTCATTGTGCGAATACTCTTGGAAGAGCTCACTAGCTCCTGAGCGCTCGACCAAAACAACGTTGGCACCTTTTTCGGCTGGTTTTAGACCAAGCTTTTCAGCAACTCGCTCAGCTTTTGTCGGTACTATGATTTCTGCAATATCGACATGAGTGAGTAGGGGTGACAGACGATTGGCAGCGATAGCGCCGGTGAATGCTACCGACAAACCATCTCGTTGATCACGACCATTCCAGCTCATATTTGAGGACAATTCCTCGACAAGCCTTTTGGGGTTTTGGCAGAAGAAATACCAGCGTGAAGTTTGCTGCTTGCGTTGTACCCATACTTCGGCCCAGGCGTCCAGTAGTTCGGTAGGCCTGATGAGCCGGCGAATTCGGTGCCGTCCTTCTCCTTGGGATTCTACCCAGCCAAGACGCTCAAGTTCTTGGAGCAAATTAGACACGGTAGCGCCAGATGTTTGGGAAAGCTCAACTACCTGCTGACCATGAAACCAGTCCCTATCCATATGAAGCAGAGTATGGATAATTTTCTCACGTGAACCTTTGAACACATCCACTTCTCGGAGTGTGCCTTTGGTCGCAGACTTACCTTTTTCGATGTTGACTAGCCAGTTTCGATGCTTGAAGAACAGTGTGCCACTGGCATCGAAGAAGCTCACCCCACGGTTTCTGAGTTCGTCACGCGCCCCTTTGCTGATGTGTTCGGCAAGGAAAATTGGCACCATGTCAGAAGCATTCCTCGTTCGGCTCTGATGCCCCTGCAGATCCCACAAGGCATCTTTGATGTCTCGTGGATACGCTTCTTTCTTGATGGAGAACACGAGACGCCAGTCGCCCTCGGGGGTGTTCAGGCGACCCGTGGCATCCGGCTCCCAAGGCTCACCTTTAGGATTGATGTTGATAGATGACAACGCTGATCCTGTGGCCTCCTCAATTGCCTCAGCGAAGGCGCTCATCAGCGGTTCATGCTTTTCGAGATCGTAATTCATTGCTACCCCTGCACCGAAAGCTTGGACGAACCTCCATCCATTTCTTAGCCCAAAGCTACGCTAGATTTTAAAAAAATCAATGCTTGATTCGGTTTTTGACCTATTTTTCCTGTACAGGGAATCAACCGAAATTAGGCCTTGATTCGGTATTTTGGCCATTTTCCTGTTCAGGAAATCAAGCGAATCGTGGCTTTGGTTCGGTGTTTCGGCTATTTTTCCTGTTCAGGAAATCAAGCGAAATTAGCCCTTGATTCGGCGTATAGCCTATTTTTCCTGTACAGGAAATCAAGAAAATCTAGATCGCGACCCAGGCAGCGCTGTGCCATGGTTGGGGAGGTTGAGTGAGCGTCTAGATGCCAATGGGATTTTGACGCCATAAGCCAAACGTTGAGGCCAACGATCATTGGTGGCATCATCTAGCCATCAGTACGGGGAGGGATTTCCACATGACGTCATTCGGACTAGCCGAGTGCTGCGCCTTGAGCGATGGGCGCGTTGATGAGTGAGCCAACGCTGAAGTGCCGCCATACGGGGCAGCAGGTGCCTTACCAGATCCACCAGGGCCTGGCACCTATGTACGTGTTCCAGCTGAACGAGCAATGGGACGCCGAGAAGCGTCAGATCCTGAGGCAGCTGATGGCGGATGTCCCTGCTGCCGCTGAAGACCCCAACGTGCTTTTCGATCAATTACCGGCGTATGGCCTTTCGGATTTCCATTGGAGCTGGCTGGATAAGGCCTTCGCCTTCCGTAGCGATGACTACCACTGGTTCTTCCTGAGTGCTCAGGGACGGATCCAGGCGACCTGCGTCATCTACCATCCCAAGGAAAGCCGCCTGGATGGTGAGCGCATTTTTTACATCGACTACGTCGCGTCCGCGTACTGGAACCGTGATCGACCGAACTACGTAAAGCAGTTTGGGAGCGTCAGCCGGATCCTGATCGCCCATGCCTCCCACTTCGCCATCAACCAGCTGGGCTACCGTCCAGGCTTCTGCTTGCACTCGCTGCCGACTGCGGAGGGGTACTACCGCTACCTGGGTATGATCGATTACGACGTTGATGCCGATAAAGAGAACCTGCGTTACTTCGAAGCGCCCCCTGAGATAGCTGGGAAGCTGGCAGGGGAGGCTCATCATGTCTGATGCTCCAGAAGGGCTTCCAGGCGACTTCGAGGTCTATCCATCCTCGCGGGGTGCTGCGGTTGAGTTCACGGCGGCTCTGTCCAGCCTGAAGAAAGCGCTGAAGCCGGCGGATGCCAAGACGCATGCGCGACCTGGTGAGGCGTATGACGACTTCATCATTCGGCTTGCCCTCAACGCGACCACCAACAAGGCGGTGCTCTATCGCAAAAATGACTCTGCGGAAGAGACCAAGATCCAGGCGTGGTTGTCGCTGATCGATGAGAAATCCAAGTTCACTGTACTGAGCCGGATGGTGCCTGCTTTCGAGGGCTTGAGTTCCTCTCAGCTCCGAGAGATCGCTCTCCTGAGCCTCAAGCCTGGAAATATCACCTCCTTGGTTGAAGTTCTGGCGGAGTCCTACGGGGTGCTCTTGGTGGTAGAGCCTGGCTTCAAGTCGATGAAAATGGACGGGTGCACATTCAAGTTGTCGCAGGGTACGCCAGTTGTTGGGATAGCGCTTCGTTACAACCGCTACGACAACTTCTGGTTCACGC
This sequence comes from Pseudomonas sp. HY13-MNA-CIBAN-0226, assembly GCF_040310305.1. Classification (NCBI taxonomy): domain Bacteria; kingdom Pseudomonadati; phylum Pseudomonadota; class Gammaproteobacteria; order Pseudomonadales; family Pseudomonadaceae; genus Pseudomonas; species Pseudomonas sp. HY13-MNA-CIBAN-0226. The sequence continues at coordinate 17,043 of NZ_JBEOPS010000009.1, read as the reverse complement.
TCATGCATGAACTTGCCCATATCCATAGGCATTACGACTATCTCGACAATCCAATCCTGGACGACCTTGAAGAAGAAAACGATTCTGATCGCGAGGTCGAGGCAAATATCATTGCTAAAGATAGTTTGGTCTCTCGCCAATACTGGCGGACGGCCTGGAATGTTAGGGCCGATAAAAAGCAGCTGCTGGATGTTTGCGTTAAGGCTGAAGTTCATCCGTCCATCATGGCGGGGATGATTCGCCACCAAGCTAAGAACTACAAGCTTTACCCTGAATTGCATCACTCTATGGACGTTAAAAGCGCTTTCGGGTTTGCCAATGATTAAATACTTTCCTTTTTTAAAGCTTAAGCAGAATGAGATCCAGAGTGTAGGGGTTTTGGATGGAGGGATTCGCGATCAAATCGCTCCGATGTATGACATTCCCCGAACGCAGAAAGTGATGGATGAAGCTGAGGTCATTGATCGCTTGAGGATTGCAGACAAAGAGCTAGGGAATGCTCAGGAAAAGGACATCAGTTACAAATTCTTTATCGATAACTTCGACGTCGACGACAGTGTCGATCTGGGCGGTGTCCCGCAGTACAGGGCCGTTCTTGCAACGCTGTCGAATTATCGGGTTATGCCAGTTTTGGCATTTGATCGGCATCCAGATCATAACGTCGCGGCGCTTGATTTCTTGAAGTCGCGACCAGGGACAGATGTCGGTATCCGTCTTCAGATGGTCGATATTGAAAGTTATAACCTCACAAAGAGTAATCTTCAGGCTCTTTGGGCAGACTTGGCTGTGGCCAAGCCGCAAACAGTAATCCTTTTGATTGATCTACGCATCATCGAGGATCCAGCCGACTCCAAGAGAAAAGTGGAAAGGTTTGTGGCTAGCTTTCAAGGTGACTTTCCAGATGCCAAAGTGGTTGTCTCTGGGTCGGTAGTGCCTGCATCTATCGCTGGGCTCCTGTCGACAAACTCCAAGGCTCACATTCCTCGGGAGGAGTACAAGCTGTGGCGGGCTCTGAGCTCAACACCGGACTTCAAGGAGGTTTTGTTTGGAGATTACGGCGTGGTCAGTCCAGAGTATTCAGACTTCGAAATGGAGCCCGAGTATATTAGTAGTCGGGCGGCGCCTAAAGTTTTTTACACCTATAGCGATAGCTTTTTCATTGCCCGTGGGCGACGGTTCAAAACTCACAAGTTTAGGCAGTATTTCGATATTTCTGATGTGATTGTGAATGAACTATTCTTTAGGCTGCGTACACCGCATTACTCATATGGGGAACAGTACATTCATGAGCGGAGCTACAAGGCTCCGGCAAGGTCGAAGAAGACAGGCAACCCAGGAACGTGGATTAAAAGCTCAACTGCCGCTCACATCACTTTCGTAGTTAACAACATTTGAGCGCCTTTCGATGAGGGCGCCTTGGATTCCTGCCAGGGCGTCGTCCCGACTCAGCTGGTAGCTGATTTGCTCAGCGATAGCGTCACGGTTGAAGGATTTTTTGAAGATCACTTGAGGGTGTGCGGTCGCAATTGCCGTCAACTCTGCCTTCCAGAGCATAAGAAGGGCATCTCTCTTGGAGAACATTGGGTTGGTGCCGGCCTTGCGGACATAACGCAAGATTGTCCTTTCTTTGCCTGGTGTGGCGAGAATAATGCCCCAATAGGCAGGGATCTTTTCCATTGCCCAACGCACATGGTTTTCTGTTGTTACCAAAGTCAGTTTGGGGAACGACCTTGAATAGAACTCCGACTGAGACAGAATCCGGCGAACGTTATCGGTCTCGCCTTTGATTTCATAGCAGTGCATCTCCCGATAGCAGGCAACTACGTCGGCAATGGCATTACCATTATCGATGGTGAGCTCTTCGAGCACGCGAGCAGGTTTAGGCGACCGCTTCATTAAGTGGTCAACTAAAGCGGTTCGGATTTCTCTATCTCTGAGCACTCAGAGCTCCAGGCGGGTACAAACGCAACATTTTAGCCTATGAAGCTCCCGATTGTGGAGTCCGCTCGCCTCTTCCTGAACACGTCCCGACCGATAGCGCTATGGTGCCATGGAAGGTCGATTCGGGCTGGAAGCGTTGGGGTGATAGCCTAGTGGAGCCTCGTCGCTACCATCCGCACCCGGAGCCCCACATGATCAACCTCAACCGCTTTTTTGCCTGGCTGTTTCCCGACCGCCGTCCCGACTGGGAGCAGAGGCGTGAGCGCGAGTTCATCCAGGCAGCGAACGGCTTAAAGACCCTCAGGGTGACATCAGAGGGGGGAATGTTTATCGACCCTGAAGAGCTCCGTGAGCAAATTGTCGCGGCACGTGAGCACTTGAAGCATCTTATCTACAAGCCAGGAGCGCCTAGCCTAGGATGCACTTCCAGGGTAGGCCAAGGAGCGCGTCCTGCCGTAGATGCTCCACAAGGAGCCCTGGACTGCATCGAGGTCGTGGCTTGGCGTCGGCTTACCAGCGGCGCGGCTGTGCGCTACACGTGTCTCCAGTGCATGAGCACAGGTCGATTCTTTGTCGCTGCAGCCAGCCTGTTCTCTGGGGGGGCGGAGAGTCTCCCGCCTTGGATCGACAGCAATACAAACAGGCACGTCGCTTGTGCCCTACAAAACAGCAAGCTCGACTGGTACGCGACTGTGGGTGAGGCTATGGATGCATGGGACGCAGCGCTTTGACGTCCGCGTAGTACGGCTCACTGACACCATGGGCCCCAAGATGGCGGATTCTCAATGATATCTATTGAGATGCTGAGCTCGTGTTGCATGTGCTCGAAGACTTTATCGAGACGGGGATGTGCTTTCGATTCTCGCAGTGCGTTCACTAGCTCCAGCAGCTCTCGGCCTTGGGCCACCGGCATCTGAATGTCGCAGTACACCGTGTCATCGTCGTCTTCTGCCATACCCGTAGCCCCCCCCTCAATCTGTTCCAGGTTTGTGTCTCGCGGCTCTATGTTGCTGGAGGTGCAGCATCTCTGCTTCCCATCTAGACAGGAACTTATCCCAGTCCGTGGCGTAAGGCCCTTCGACCACCCGTGTCGAACCGATGCTCGCCTGCTGGAAACGCTCCCTCCATGGCTGCGGAATGGTTAGTTCCAAGACTATGTTGATGCCGCAGTTGTGATGCTGCACTGGGACAGAGTCACGAACCCCTTTCAGCTCGAGTGGTTCAGCGGTTGAGGGCGTACCGGTTCGCTCTTGGGCGTCGAGCTCATCAAGGATGGCCAAGGTATCGGCTGCCTTTGGGTCACCTGGACAGAATCTGGCAATCTCCCAAAGGGCCCTCCGCTTGGCGCGCTCAAGCTTTCGGAGTTCAACGTTGGTCATTCCAGCCTCTTTCAGGTTGGTTGAAGCTGGCCTAGGTTAGTGGCGTTCCGCCGATGGCGGAGAGTTGTCGTGAACCGAGCCGTAGAAAGCCACGTCTCGGCCCTTCGGGCTGACATCCCGCACGCCTGCGCGCTCCGCTTGCCTGGTGCTCGAATGGCCAGGGTATCTGGCTCAGCAAACCTGGATTCTGAATGCGATTTCTAGTGGGTGCGGCGGGCGTTGTACTCAGCTCGCAGGAAGCCCACTTTTGCTACGACCTTATGCTTCAGATCCAGTCTTCTTCACGTAGACACATGTGCTCTCTCCAGTGAACGCAGTCGTTAGCACTAACCTAGCGCAAGGGTGTGTCCCAATCCAGCCCTTGAAGGACTGTCAACACCATAACCGACGTAGTGTCATCCGACGAGACGCGATTGACGATCACAGAAATCATTCCGACGCATTAGGCAAGAGCGCGCGGATATACTTAGCTTTACGTTTGATAAGCACTGGGCAGGTATTTGGTAAATGAAGCATGTCAGGCTGATCCGTCATGGAGAAAGCTCCGCTAACGCAGGCGAAGCCAGTCTGGATCACGCGAGCATTCCTCTCACGATGAAGGGTGTAGAACAAGCGCATTTGGTGGCCCGGTCGTTCAACCATGCTCCTGCTCTCATAGTCACCTCTCCGTTGTCTCGAGCGCAGACAACCGCGATGGCGACCGTAGCTGCGTTCCCTAGCACCCCGCTCGAAACCTGGCCGATTCACGAATTCACCTACCTCGAACCAGCGCGGTGTGCCAACACTACCGTTGCCCAGAGGCGAGATTGGGTGAAGACATATTGGGCCAAGTCAGACCCCGTGTTCACGGATGGTGCAGGTGCCGAGTCGTTCTTGGACTTCATATTCAGAGTTCAGTCCTTCCTGGGGCAACTTGCAAAGCATCCCGCCCAAGACATCGCGGTATTTTCGCATGGACAATTCATAAACGCCGTAGCTTGGCTGATCGACCGAAAGCCGCTGGTCATTGATGGGCGAGCCATGACGGACTGGCGTGAGTATGAAATCACCAACCACGTGCCCAACTGTGGTGGCTACATGCTTTCTAAATATCCTGATGATGCCGCTTTGAGAGTAAACCAGTCAGCCCGTGCAGAGCCGCGAATGGACGCAACTTGGCGCGTTCCAGGCAGAGCCTACCAAGCTGTTCGTAATCCTGAACGCGTGCTGATCGAAGAGCGGGCCAAGGCGCTCTCAAAGGCAGGGTATCCGCTGCCAGAGGATGACTCGGCTATGTACGCTGAGCAAAGACTGCGAGAGGCAAAAGCGGCTGTTCGGGTTCTTGTCGCAACTCCACCCCCCAACGTCCCAACCCACAAATAGCAATGGCATTTCTTTGGACTTCATTGAAGGCTCTTTGCCTTGTGTTTGGAAGTTAACGGGGTTTAGATATTCCCCAAATCTGGCGATTACAGCTGCCAACTGGCGGGGGCAAGCACGAGCACACCGGCCAGTGCGTCGAATGGGTTGCCCGGTATGTATTTACCGTAGGCTACTTCATAGTCAGTTCCCACTTGCGGTGCGTCCGGGCTGAAGCGGCTGAGCCAAAGTTTAATACCGTCATTAGACACGAACTGGGTGGGATAGGTCTTTCGCATCTCGGTGAGTTCGACGGGATCGAGCGTGGCCGGGACTTCGCGCCACGTGGGTTGGAGCTGGTCAGGATGAAAGAACATCAGTAGCTTCGGCCACTCCCCATATGCCAGGGCTTTGTCAGAGTCTGCGACATAGATCGGTTGATCTGTCGGCCACACATCTACCCCGTATTTGAGAATACTGTCCAATCGGTCGAGTGAAACACCGCGAAAATCGCAGAACAGCAAATTTTCACCGAGTGGATGAGTCTTTGCCATTTGCTGGAGTACGTCGTAAACGTCGATTTCCGGATTCTGCTGATTTACAGCACCATCGCAAACAACATGCCAAACGAGCACCGGTAGATTTGTCAGGGCGCGGATTTCAAATTGGGTAGTCGGCATTTGTGTGGCGTTCCTTGATAGGCACTGCGGGGAGCCTGGTCAATGCTGGAAATGGGATCACCAATCTGGCTCTGGCTCTGTACCCAAATGAATCGACATCACCAGCGCACGTCGGTAATGCAAAGGGGTGGCGTTCAACTCTAGGGACAAAAGCCGGTCGGCCACACAGGCCAAGGCGTCCATCCGCTCACGAGGTACGGCTATATACGCAATCAATCGTGTTCCACTTGCTGTCATAGACCCTATTCCTTTGGGGGGATCAATGTCTTGAGTCAATCGCGGGTCTGCATAGAGCTGGCACTCGACCTCTGGGTATTTGAAGCACTCAGGGTAGAGCACTTCGCCTTTTAACGTGAGGATCATGTGCTCATTATAATGACCTTCGTTAGCCCACGAATGATTAGGCACGGCTAGACTGAACGACCATGTAAAGTTCCACCCGGACAGCTTGATTTGATAAAGAGCCCTTTGCATTTCGAGCCTCGGGCGGCCTCGTCGAGCTTTGGATTTCGGATGGTTTGTTCTGGCCATGACGACCTCCATCTGACAGAGGGTCAGCATTCCGGCTGACCTCTAAAGCGTACGATTATAGTCGTGAGGGTAGAAGCGCTGCTTTCAACTCGTGGAAAAGCAAGCGGACGCCGCATGGTGGTTGCTCCTGATCTCCCACTTCACGACAATGCTGCACATTACCGAGCGCACGGAGGGCAGCATGGAACGGCAGTATCAAATAGGTAATGGCTACCTAGGTCACTCGAACGGCGCACTCATGGGCTTTCCAGGAGCTGCAGGCTGCACGCAGGGCGGTGCATTGCTCATCGCCAGACGAAACAACCCAGATTTGCCACGAAACCTCAGCCTTCCCAAGTCAATAGTGCATAAGCAGCCTTTGCAGACAATTCGCGCCTCGGATCAGGAGCAATACCTGGCCATTTCAACCTCCTTTCTCCCCCTTTTTCTAAGGCAGTAACTTACCCCCATGGCCATCAAAAAATCTGAACTCTATTCGTCCCTGTGGAAATCCTGCGACGAGTTGCGTGGCGGTATGGATGCTTCACAGTACAAGGACTACGTCTTGGTTCTGTTGTTCGTGAAGTACGTATCCGACAAGTACGCCGGCAACCACAGCGCCATGCTTGAGGTGCCGGTCGGCGGTGGCTTTGCCGACATGATTGCGCTCAAAGGCGACAAGGAGATTGGCGACAAGCTCAACATCATCATTCGCACCCTTGCCGAGGCCAACGGCCTAACCGGCGTGATTGATGTGGCTGACTTCAACGATGCCGAGAAGCTTGGCAAAGGTAAGGAGATGGTGGATCGGCTCTCCAACCTGGTCAGCATCTTCGATTCACCAGGCCTAAACTTCAAAGGGAACCGCGCTCAGGGTGATGACATCCTCGGCGATGCTTACGAATACCTCATGCGCCACTTCGCCACTGAGTCGGGCAAGAGCAAGGGGCAGTTCTACACTCCGGCAGAAGTCTCACGGATTATGTCCAAGGTCATCGGTATTAGCGGCGCCACCGACAGTACCCAGACCATTTATGACCCGGCCTGCGGCTCTGGCTCGCTGTTGCTGAAAGCTCACGACGAGGCCAAGCACGCCACTAACCTCGACCTGAGCATCTACGGCCAGGAAATGGACAACGCCACCAGCGCCTTGGCCAAAATGAATATGATCTTACACAGCTGCGAGACGGCTACCATCTGGAAGGACAATAGCCTCTCTGCACCGTACTTCGTCGAGGCCCACGGCCCGTTCAAAGGCAAGCTCAAGCGTTTTGACTTCGTCGTCGCTAACCCACCGTTCTCAACCAAAGCTTGGAGCAACGGCTTCAATCCGGCTGAAGATGAGTTTGAACGCTTCAACTTTGGTATCCCGCCGGAGAAGAATGGTGACTACGCCTTCTTGCTGCACATCATTACGTCGCTCAAGCACTCCGGCAAAGGTGCGGTGATTCTGCCCCACGGCGTACTGTTCCGTGGCGGTTCCGAGGGAGCTATTCGCCAGCGCATCCTGGAGCAGGGCTTTATCAAGGGAATCATCGGTCTGCCGGCCAACCTGTTTTACGGCACCGGCATCCCGGCCTGCATCATCGTGCTGGATAAAGAGCACTCCCACAGCCGCAAAGGCATCTTTATGCTGGATGCCAGCAAATGCTTCATTAAGGATGGCAACAAAAACCGCCTGCGCGAGCAAGACATTCACAAAATCGTTGACACCTTTACGCAGCAGCACGAAGTAGCCAAATACGCCCGCCTGGTGCCACTGGCCGAGATTGCCGCCAACGACTACAACCTCAACATCCCGCGCTATATCGATGCCAGCGTCGCTGAAGACCTGCAAGACATTGCCGCCCACCTGCAAGGCGGCATTCCCAACCGCGACATCGATGTGTTGGCCGCCTATTGGCAGGTTATCCCGGCGGTACGCACTAGCTTGTTTACTCCAGCGCGAGCCGGCTACAGCCAGCTGCAGGTGGCCATTGGCGAGATTAAGCCGACCATCTTTGCTCACCCTGAATTCACTGCCTTCAACCAGACCATCACCGATCTGTTCGAAGGCTGGAAGATCCGCAATCGTCCGCATCTGCACGCCATCGCAATTGGCGACAAACCCAAGGCTTTGATCGACAGTCTGGCTGAAGACCTGCTCGCCAGCTTCGCCCAAGCCCCGTTGCTGGATGCCTACGACGTGTACCAGCACCTGCTCGACTACTGGGCCACAGCGATGCAGGACGATCTCTATCAACTGGTCAGTGACGGCTGGCAGGCTCTAATTGTTGACGGTGCCAACAAAGGCCAACCGAACACCGATTTGCTGCCGCCAGAGCTGCTGATCAAGCGCTACTTCGCCACCGATGCCGCAGCAATCGAACAGCTGGAAGCCGCTCGCGACACCTTTAGCCGCCAGCTGGAAGAGCTGGACGAAGAGCAAGGCAGCGAAGACGGCCTGTTAGCCGAGGGTAAAACCGACAAAGGTAAACTCAGCGCCAAAAGCATAAAAGACCGCATCAAGGCGATCAAAAACGACCTGGATGCCTCCGATGAACGCGCCGCCCTTGAGCATTACCTCGCCGTGCTGGAGCAAGAAGCCGCCGCTGGGAAAAAAGTCAAAGAGGCGCAAAAGGCCCTGGATACTAAAGTCGCCAAGCAATATGCACAACTCAGCGAAGCGGATATCAAAGCCCTAGTGATTGAAGACAAATGGCTCGCGATCTTGGCCTTGGATGTACAGACCGAACTGGATCGTGTGTCCCAAGCATTAACTTCACGCATCCGCCAACTCGCCGAACGCTACGCCACGCCGTTGCCACAATTGACTCTTGAGGTCGAGGCGCTGGCAGCCAGGGTGAGCGAGCATTTAGCCAAGATGGGATTTGCGCTATGAGCGCGCATATTAGGCCGGGGTACAAGCTGACTGAAGCTGGGGTGATTCCGCAGGATTGGGAATCAGGAAGTCTTGGTAGATTCTGGGATGTCACAGACTGCAAGCACATCACCGCTGAGTTTGTGTCAACAGGTGGTATCCCTGTAGCGAGCATTCGCGAGGTACAAAGCAAATATATTGATCTCGATAACGCAAAGAAAACAACGGAAAAATATTATTTGTCACTGATTGAAGGTGGTCGTAAACCACAATCGGGCGACCTGATCATGAGCCGTAATGCAACTGTTGGGGAGGTTGCCCAAGTCGAAGAGTGGCATCCTCCTTTTGCGATGGGTCAAGATGTTTGTTTGTTAAGAAAGAAGTCGAAAAATTACTCAACCTCATATCTTCAAACAGTTTTCAAGTCCCCTGTGATCGTGAATCAGTTGACTAACTTGATGGTTGGCTCGACTTTCAAGCGTATAAACGTAGAGCAAATACGTAATTTTTCTGTGCCAATGCCCCCCGTCCATGAGCAGCGTGCCATCGGCGGCATCCTTTCCGACATGGACGCCCTGATCAGTGGCCTCGATCAATTGATCGCCAAAAAACGCGACATCAAACAAGCCACTATGCAACAACTCCTCTCCGGAAAACAACGCCTACCAGGGTTTAGCGGGGAGCGGGTGGTGAAGCGGCTGGGTGATCTGGCTAATATAAAAACAGGCAGTCGTAACAACCAAGATAAAGTTCAGGATGGTCAATATCCTTTTTTTGTACGTTCTGCAACGGTAGAGAATATTAATAGTTTCTCTCTCGACTGCGAGGCCATTCTCGTCCCTGGGGAGGGCAATATCGGTAGCATTTTCCATTATATAAATGGACGTTTTGATGTTCATCAGCGTGTTTATGCCATAACTCAGTTTGCACCCGACACGTCAGGAAAATTTGTTTACCTTTACATGACCATGCACTTTGGTGCGCATGCAATGCAGAACTCAGTAAAGGCAACGGTGGATTCACTCAGGCTGCCTACCTTTCAGAGTTTCGAAATCACTTTGCCTCCCAGTAAAGACGAACAATCCGCCATCACCACCATTCTCTCCGATATGGACAGAGAACTTGCGACCCTTGAAACCCGCCGCGACAAAGCCCGAGAACTCAAACTGGGCATGATGCAAGAGCTACTGACCGGCAGAATTCGGTTATCTCAAAGCTCGCAGGAGGCAAAGTTATGCTAACCGCAGTTGGCCAGATCGAACGTAAGACCCAAGACCGCGTGGTAGAGCTGTTCCAGCACACCCTCGGCTACGAGTATCTGGGTGACTGGGCGGATCGCGCCGACAACGCCAACATCGAGCAAGAACTGCTGCGTAGCTGGCTGACCAAGCAGGGGGAAGACGCCACGCTGATCACCCGCGCATTGTTCGAGCTGACCAAGGTGGCCGCCGATGCCAGCAAAAGCCTGTATGACCGCAACAAAGCAGTGTATGAGCTGTTGCGCTATGGGGTGCGGGTCAAGCCGGAGGTTGGCGAGAACACCCAAACGGTGTGGTTAGTCGACTGGAAAAACGCCGAAAACAACCACTTCGCGCTGGCCGAGGAAGTAACGGTCAGGGGCGCAGATGCCAAGGCAAGCTCCAAACGTCCGGATATCGTGCTGTACATCAACGGTGTCGCCTTAGCCGTGCTGGAGTTGAAACGTTCCCGCACGGCAGTCAATCAGGGTATTCGCCAGAACCTTGATAACCAGAAGCCTGAATTCATCCAGCCGTTCTTTTCTACCATGCAGTTGGTGATGGCGGGTAACGACACACAGGGCATGCGCTACGGCACCATCCAGACAGGAGAGAAGTATTTCCTGACCTGGAAGGAAGAAAGTCCAGTCGAGAACCTTCTGGATCGCCACCTGCAGCAGATGTGCAGCAAACGCCGTTTGCTGGAGTTGGTGCACGACTATGTGGTGTACGACAGCGGGGTGAAAAAGCTCTGCCGGCAGAACCAGTATTTCGGTGTGCGTGCAGCGCAGGATCACCTTCGCCGTCGTGAGGGTGGGATCATCTGGCACACGCAAGGCAGTGGTAAGTCACTGACTATGGTCTGGCTGGCCAAATGGATTCGTGAAAACATCCAGGACTCTCGGGTACTGATCATCACCGACCGCACCGAGCTAGATGAGCAGATAGAGAAGGTCTTCACCGGGGTTAATGAGCAAATTTACCGCAGCCAGAGCGGAGCTGACTTGATCGCCAAGCTGAACCAACCGGCGCCCTGGTTGTTATGTTCGTTGGTGCATAAGTTCGGCAGCCGCGAAGAAGACGATTCCGATAACCCGGATATCAAAGGTTTCCTTGAGGAGTTGCGTAAGAACCTGCCTGCTGATTTTCGAGCTAAGGGCGATATTTATGTGTTCGTCGATGAGTGCCACCGCACCCAGTCTGGCGAACTGCACAAAGCGATGAAGGCGATTCTGCCCAATGCGCTGTTTGTTGGTTTCACCGGCACGCCGCTGCTCAAGGCGGACAAGCAGAAGAGCATCGAGGTGTTTGGCGGTTACATCCACACCTACAAGTTTGATGAGGCTGTTAAGGATGGGGTGGTGCTCGACTTACGCTACGAAGCCCGCGACATCGACCAGAACATAACCTCACAGAAAAAGATCGATCAGTGGTTTGAGGCCAAAACCAAAGGCCTGAATGACTTGGCCAAGGCCCAGCTGAAGCAGCGCTGGGGCAGTATGCAAAAGGTGCTGTCGAGCCAGTCGCGGCTGGAGAAGATCGTCGCCGACATCATGCTCGACCTGGCCACCCGTGACCGCCTGGCCAATGGCCGGGGTAATGCCATGCTGGTCACCAGCAGCATCTTCGAGGCCTGCAAATGCTACGAGCTATTCGCCAAAGCCGGCATGGCCGATACCTGCGCCATAGTCACCAGCTACAAGCCATCACCAGCCGACATTAAGGGCGAGGCTACCGGCGAAGGGCTGACCGAGAAACTGCGTAAATACAACATCTACAACCAGATGCTGAATGGCAAAGACCCGGAAGTATTCGAGAAAGAGGTCAAGCAGAAGTTCATCAAAGAGCCAGGGCAGATGAAGCTGCTGATTGTGGTCGATAAGCTGCTGACTGGATTTGATGCACCATCAGCCACCTACCTGTACATCGACAAACAGATGCGCGACCACGGCCTGTTTCAAGCCATCTGCCGGGTCAATCGCCTCGATGGTGAAGACAAGCAATACGGCTACATCGTCGACTACAAAGATCTGTTCAAACAGCTAGAAAACTCAATCGGCGACTACACCAGCGGAGCGCTGGATGGCTTCGATAAAGCCGATGTCGCTGGCCTGCTGGAAGACCGTCTCAGTAATGCCCGTGACGACCTTGAGGATGCGCGTGAGACGATCAAAGCGCTGTGCGAGCTTGTTGATCGGCCAAGAGATACGCCGGCTTATCTACGCTATTTTTGCGGGACTGAATCGGGCAATGCCGAGCAACTAAAAGCCAACGAGCCACGCCGGCTAAACCTGTACAAGATGACCGCTACCTTGATTCGCTGCTTCGCCGCTGTGGCCAACGAGCTTGAAGAGGCAGGCTACAGTGCCAAGCAAATTGCCGAGATCAAAGAAGAAGTTGATCACTACAACAAAGTACGTGACGAGGTGAAGGTTGCCAGCGGCGACTACATCGACCTCAAGGCTTATGAGCCGGACATGCGCTTTTTAATCGACACCTACATCCGTGCCGAAGAGAGCGAGAAAATTTCGGCATTCGATGACATGTCGCTGATTCAGCTGATCGTCGAGCGTGGCATTGATGCGGTAGACGCGTTGCCCAAGGGGATTCGCGGCAGCCAGGAGGCCGTGGCAGAAACCATCGAGAACAACGTGCGTAAGCTGATCATCGATGAGTCGCCGATTAACCCGAAGTATTACGAGACCATGTCATCTCTGCTGGATGCCTTAATCGCCAAGCGCAAAGAGGACGCCATCAACTATCAGGAGTATTTGCAGGAGGTTGTGGAGCTGGCCAAGCAGGCCAAGAACCCCGGCAGTACCAATAGCTATCCTTCGACCATGAACACCGGGGCGCGGCAGGCGCTGTACGACAACCTGGATAAAAACGCTGGATTGGCACTGGCGGTCGATAACGCAGTAATGGCCAACCGTCAGGACGATTGGCGCAACAACGCCTTCAAGGTACGCAAGGTGCGGCTGGCGTTAAAAGAGGTGCTTGATGCAGCCGGCCACGATGCGGCAGAGCTTGTCGGCGAGTACCACGCGGGCGCGACTAATCAGGCCTTGGATAAACTGCTAGAACTGGTAACGAGCCAACGTGACTACTGACAGCCACAACATCACCGTCAGCGGCCTGAGCGTTGAGGTGGTGCGCAAGAACATCAAAAACCTACACCTAGGCGTTTATCCGCCCTTGGGGCGAGTGCGCGTGGCTGCCCCAACGACCGTCAGCGACGATGCTGTGCGCTTAGCAGTGGTTGGCAAACTCGGCTGGATCAAACGCCAGCGCGCCAAGTTTCAAGCCCAGCCGCGACAATCCCAACGGCGCATGGTCAGCGGCGAGAGCCATTACTTTATGGGTCAGCGTTATCGTCTGCGTGTAGTCGAAGGCAGCACACCGATGCGGGTCGCATTGCGGGGCAAGGCCTCGCTAGATCTGTTCGTGCGTCCGGAGACCAGTACGGAGCGACGTGAAGAACTGCTGCAAGCCTTCTACCGTGCCGAGCTGAAAAGCCTCATCCCCGCGCTGCTAGATAAATGGCAGCCGATCTTGGGGGTTGAGGCGTACGCTTGGGGCATCAAGAAGATGAAAACCAAGTGGGGCACCTGCAACATTGCAGCCCGCCGCATTTGGCTTAATCTTGAACTCGCCAAAAAACCTATCCAGTGCTTGGAATACATCCTCGTCCACGAACTCCTGCACTTGATCGAACGCCACCACAACGACCGCTTTCGCGGCCTGATGGATCAGCATTTGCCGCAATGGCAGGCGCGTCAAGATGAGCTAAATAGCTCATTATTGGCCGATGAGCGCTGGGATTATTAAATAACTGCTTACGCAGATTTGCCTGAGCCAGGTGCCTTATCACAAACCCTAAGACAGTTACTGTGGGTTGCCAGCTTGCGGCGATGATCAGAACGACGGGCGGACATCCAAGACATTATTAATGGTCGCGGTGGGGGAAGGCAGTAACCCACCGGCCAAGTCATGCACTGCTTGGTAGCATCAAACTATATTTCGCTGTTTCATGCGTTCGAGTAGTACATCAGGATGAATCCGATAAACGCCATCACTGACCCGAAGAGTCAGCTTGCGGTAATGCGGGCTATGGGTACCGCTATTCATCTCGGAATTGGACAGAAAGCAGCCGGTGGTGTTCTTGGGTTCGTCTGCAAAAAAGTCGATGAATTCTTGACGAGTGACAAGCTGGCCTTTCCCCAGCAAACCGTCAATCGACGCATCAAGGAATCGATCTGCAAGCGAAATGTCGATCAATGTAGTCATTTTCTTACTCTCCTGAATTAATTGAACGGCGGTAGATGGCTTTGTTACCGCTGTTTCGTGTGACCCAAGCGGCCAAGCCGGCTTGGTCTACTTGTTTACGGAACGTTTTGCCGAAGGATTTCCGGTCACCAGTCGTCATCGATTGCCAGATGTCGTTCGGTATCACATCCTCGACTAGAAAAGTCTCCCCGTGAGGCACCTTTTCCACAGCCTTCAGGGTGACCTGGATAGCATTCACCAGATCGACAGATTCGGCTTCAGGCTGATCCAAGGCAGCCGCAAGTAGGCCATTCAGCACGTCCTCAGCTGTACTGTTCGAGCTGCTGCTGCGGTCTAGCAGTGCAGCTAACAAATCGTCACGAATCTCCACAGTAATTTTCATGAGTTCTCTCCTTTTGACTGCATTTTATTTAGGAGGAGTATGCGGTATGAAGCCCTGGAAGTAAAACCTTTGCTAAGGAGAGAAAAGGTTTTCTGGTTTATGCCGAATTAGCGAAGAGCACATTTGTACCCTTCAGCACATTCTACTGCGCAGGTTTAGGAGCCGGGTCGCCGAGCGCATATGAAAGTACCCGCCACACTCACTGCCCGGCGTGCATTCTGGGCTGAGCATGTCCAGGCATGGCGCGACAGCGGGCTGACGCAAGTCGCCTACTGCGAGCAACACCAGCTCAACGCCAAATCTTTTGGTTATTGGTTTCGAAGTCGCGAGCTGCAAAATGAGACGCTGACGTTGGTACCCATCACCGTACATGAACCCGCTCAAACAAGTGACCAGCGGCGACGACACCCAAGCGGCTGGGAGATGGTGTTTCCTCGCGCGGTGGAGTCGGCGTGGTTATTGGCCATTCACTGTGAGTGTTGCTCGCCAAGCGGCAGTTCGATAGTCACCGACGCTTCCTTCAGCCTTTTGGGTCGAATCCTGTGGGCGGTTTTGAATGAGCAGCCTCCTGGCTCGGCCAAATTCTTTTCTAAAGCAGACAAATAGCTGGGCTCGCATTACTCACCTTCAAGCGCACATTCCTGAGACGCTGGCGCCGAGGGATCAGTATCATCCGCACCGTGCTTTGATCAGTATCTCAGCTATCGACCTGTTTCCCATGTGACCAGGCGGAGCATAAATACCTCCAGACAAAACCACGTCGCAGGCGGTGATCTGAGGGTTAACCATCTATGTGCCAAAGTCGCCCAACGGTGCTTGTTGGTAATCCCAGCTTCCGGGAAACCTCCATTTGAGTAAGCCCCGCCTCCCTCAGCTCGCGAATCGCCTTGAGCTTTTCTTCTGCAGTAATCTTTCTTGGCGGAGTGAGCTTTTGAGGTTCTCCAGGTAGCTCCTCATCGAGAACACCCACTAGCTCTAACTCTGCAAGCGCATCCGTTAAGGCTGCGCGTGCCGTTTTGCCCTCACTGGCTGCTGTTATCAGCGCAAAGAACGACAGTGGTGTTAAGCCCAGTGCCCTAGCTAGGTCGGCACTCAGGTCGACGCTGGCTGAAGTCGTCGACGCCTCCAAGCGGCTTATGTGGCCTTGGTCGGTCTGGGTTTGGAGCTCCGCTTGCGATAAGCCGCGCCTAACTCTCAGCCACTGCAGCGTTGCTGCGTATGCCTTGCGCAAAGACATCCAAGCAATCCTTTCCAAAAAGGAGACGGTATGCCGGGTTTGATCGTTCCCACTCAAATGTATATAGTCATGGTCGTGGGAATTCGTGGATCGTCATAGGGTGGTTAGCCTATGTGGCTCGCCCTGAATTCCTCTTGTCGTCACGAGGATCAGCAATTTATGAGTAATTCCTCAGAGCATGAGCTGCTCCGGGAGGGTGAGATCTCGTCCTACGGAACAGAACTGTCTCAAATCGAAATTGAGGCATTAGTGGCGGATCGCTTCGGTCGAAAACCATACTGCCTGGTCGAGGATTGGCTCATTTTTCACGTGGACGAGCCTCCTGAGTCGCTTGCCAGGGTGCGTGCGACAGGCCTGCTGCCGATCTTCATGTACGCCCATTGCGTCACCTACGACAGCCTGGGGCGGTTCCCACCTGGCGGATGGGTACGGTCGACTTTGTGCAAGACCTTCGACGACGTGTGCATGTTCGAGACCCGGAACACGGTGTACGTGCTTATGGGCCAGGGGCGTGAGATGACCGCCTCGCTGAAGACAATATTCGGCTTATGTTAATCGCGGGCGCCGCTAGGCGGGCCTGCTCCACACGAGATACATGATGTTCAGAATTAGCATGCAAGACCAAGCTGGCCTCGTTGGGATGTTTGGGGATGGGCTTACCCATTTTCACGCCATGTCACGATCCTTGGCCACGCATTGGTATCACGTGAGCCTCAAGCGTCGACACGAGGGGCGGCTCGTGGCTTACGAAGAGATGCTGAATGATGAACCGCGCCTAGTTGAGCTGTTGGTTGCCCAGGATGAGAGCCTAGTGGTTCAGGAAGTCCAGGTCGTCACGCCGAGTTGGATGAACAAAGGCTCGGGCTGGAAGATGGAAAAACTGACGTCGCTGTCGATGGGGTTCAATCAGGTGGAGGTGCCGATCTGCGTCCTAAAGGTCGAGGGTGGCGCTGTGTATGTTGACACCCATCAGCGTGATCTAGATGTCGCGTCCCTAAAGTGTCTGAAGGAGCTATACCGGCGCAGCGTTCCGGCAGCCGTGTCGAATTCTGAACTGGGGGTTTTGTAGTCATGTCAGAGATCAACACGGTCGCAGTAGATCTTCACGTGAAGCTGCGCATTCCACGCCATCCGGCCACCCAGTCCACCAACATCCGGCCACTCGTTCCACGCTCATCCGGCCAGGCAGTC